>NZ_FMHY01000002.1:6900000-7168145 GCF_900090225.1 Micromonospora eburnea | reverse complement strand
GCAAGAAGAAGGTGTACACCCCCCCGACGGACGTGCGTCCGACGGCCACGGCGGCGACGCGCAAGCCCAGCCCGGTCTGGCTGCCGATCACCGCCGTCGCCCTGATCGTCGCCGGCATCGGCTGGTTGGTGTGTATTACCTCTCCGAGCAGGCGTACCCGGTCATGTCGTGGGGCTACTGGAACCTCGCGGTGGGCTTCGGCGCGATGGTCGCCTCGCTGATTCTGCTCTCCCGCTGGCGCTGACCCGGTCGGCGGCCGGCCCGGTTTCCCGGGCCTCGGCTCAGCGCGTCCGACGGCGCGCGGAGAGTCGAGGTCGTCGCGGAGCCGGGCCGCTGACCTGTCTCACCCCGAACGGCCGCCGCTGGGCGTTCAGCGCCGCCCCGGACATGGACGTAGGTCACGCCCGGACGCCCCTGCCCGGCATGCGGGCTCCGGTGCACCTAAGGTGTCGGCAGGGCGGCTAAGGTGTCGGCAGGGCGGCGTGGCAGTGCGAGATGTCTCACGTTACCGATCGGTAACCTTGCGCGTAGGCTGCACTGCATGACCGAGCGGAGCGAGGTCATCGACCGGTCGGGTCGGGTGGCGGTAGCGGCGGAACACCGCCCGCGCCCTGAGTCGGTCCCGGCCGCCGAGCCGCTCGACCACGCAGCAGACCGGGGAGGCCAACTCGATGGGCAGCGTCCAGATCGTCACCACGATCCTCGCGGCCGCCATCACCGCGGTGGCGGTGTGGCTTGCGGTACGCGCGGTCATGAAGATGGTGGCCGTCATCCGCCTCGGGCAACCCGCGCCGGAGCGGTTCACGGACAAGGGCACCCGTGCCACCAAGATGCTGGTGGAGACCGCCGGTCACACCCGCATGTTGAAGTGGAGCGTGGTGGGGGCCGCGCACTGGTTCGTGATGGTCGCGTTCATCGTGCTGTCGCTGCTGGTGCTCGAGGCGTACTTCGAGGTGGTCACGCCCGGGGGCGAGCTGCCGATCATCGGATCCTGGACGGTCTTCGGCCTGGCCACCGAGATCATCGGCGTGTTCGGCCTGCTGGGCATCCTGGTGCTGATGGCGATCCGGTTGCGCAACCGGCCCGCCCGACCGGGTAACCGGTCCCGGTTCACCGGCTCGACCATGTGGCAGGGCTACTTCGTTGAGTGGGTCGTGCTGCTGGTCCTGATCTTCGGCTTCCTGATCCGGGGCTTCAAGGTCGCCACCGGCCACTTCGAGTACCCGGTCTGGGCCGCCCCGGTCAGCCACGCCCTCGGCAACGCCCTGCCGGCGTGGGCGGCCGGCGTCAGCGTCGCCGCCCTCATCAAGATCATCATCTCGATGACCTGGCTCATCGTGATCTCGTTGAACGTCACCATGGGCGTCGCCTGGCACCGCTTCCTGGCGTTCCCCAACATCTTCTTCAAGCGCGACCCGGAGAAGGCGGCCGGCTCCGGCCTCGGCCCGCTGCGGCCGATGATGAGCGACGGCAAGCCGCTCGACTTCGAGGAGGCCGATCCGGAGAAGGACCAGTTCGGCGTCGCCCAGGTTGAGCAGTTCACCTGGAAGGGCCTGCTGGACTTCAGCACCTGCACCGAGTGCGGCCGCTGCCAGTCGCAGTGCCCGGCGTGGAACACCGGTAAGCCGCTGTCGCCGAAGCTGCTCGTGCTGAGCCTGCGCGACCACGCGTACGCGAAGGCCCCGTACCTGCTGGCCGGCGGCGGCAAGGACCTGACCGGCGAGGAGAAGGCCAGCCAGGAGCAGCTCGCCAACGTCGACGTGCTGGCCCTCGCCGAGGCGGACCGGCCGCTGATCGGCACCGCCGAGGAGGGCGGTGTCATCGACCCGGACGTGCTCTGGTCCTGCACCACCTGCGGCGCCTGCGTCGAGCAGTGCCCGGTGGACATCGAGCACGTCGACCACATCGTCGACATGCGCCGCTACCAGGTGCTGATCGAGTCGAGCTTCCCGTCCGAGGCCGGCGTCATGCTGCGCAACCTGGAGAACAAGGGCAACCCGTGGGGCGCCCCGCAGAACACCCGGGAGGACTGGACCAAGGGCCTCGGCTTCGAGGTGCCCCGGGTCGGCGAGGTCGAGGACTTCGAGTACCTGTTCTGGGTCGGCTGCGCCGGCGCGTTCGAGGACCGGGCCAAGAAGACCACCCGCGCGGTCGCCACGCTGCTCAACGAGGCGGGCGTCTCCTTCGCCATCCTCGGCGAGGGCGAGACCTGCTCCGGTGACCCGGCCCGCCGGATCGGCAACGAGTTCGTTTTCCAGATGCTCGCCCAGCAGAACGTCGAGACGCTGAACGAGGCGTTCGAGGGTCGGGAGAAGAGCAAGCGCAAGATCGTCGCCACCTGCCCGCACTGCTTCAACACCCTCGGCAACGAGTACGGCCAGCTCGGCGGCGAGTTCGAGGTGGTGCACCACACGCAGCTCCTGGCCCACCTGGTCGCCACCGGCAAGCTCACCCCGGTGCAGCCGGTCGACGGCGGCCTCACCTACCACGACCCCTGCTACCTGGGCCGGCACAACCGGGTCTTCACCCCGCCGCGCGAGGTCCTCGGTGCCGCACTCGGCTCGGCCGAGATCACCGAGATGCCGCGGAACAGCGAGCGCTCCTTCTGCTGCGGCGCTGGCGGTGCCCGGATGTGGATGGAGGAGAAGATCGGCAAGCGGATCAACGTGGACCGGGTCGAGGAGGCCATGTCCACCGGGCGAAGACCATCGCGGTC
Source organism: Micromonospora eburnea (assembly GCF_900090225.1). Classification (NCBI taxonomy): domain Bacteria; kingdom Bacillati; phylum Actinomycetota; class Actinomycetes; order Micromonosporales; family Micromonosporaceae; genus Micromonospora; species Micromonospora eburnea. The sequence goes on along the minus strand of NZ_FMHY01000002.1, from coordinate 7,165,429 downwards.
GGCTGCCCGTTCTGCTCGACCATGCTCAGCGACGGGGTCAACGGCAAGGGCGCCGGGGAGCAGGTCGAGGTGATCGACGTGGCCAGCGTGCTGCTCCGCTCGGTCAAGCCGGAGGCCCCGGCGGGCGACAAGGAAGCCGAGCCGGTCGCCGGCTGAGGCGTACGCCGGGCTGCCTGACCCGCGGCGGTGGCACCTCGTTGGTGCCACCGCCGTCCGCGTCGGTCAGGTACTCGCCACGAAGGCGGCCGTGGTGGCCGCGGTGGTGGCGATCAGCAGCGCGGCCTGCGTCTGCTCGATGGCCTTCTTCGCCGCAGCGGAGGCCCAGTCGCCGGCGGCGATCTGTCGAGGCGGGACTTGAGTCGGTCCTCGACCTCGGGGAGCCCCGGTGGAGACGGCGGCCCGGCAGCGAGACCCGCCTACGGGCGCCCGGGGACCGCGGCGGTTCTCGCTGCCGGGCGGTGGGCTCACCGGCCCTCCCGAGTGCCGAAGGACGACTCAAGTCCCGCCTCGACGAGATCGCCGCCGGCGACTGGCCTCCGCTGCGGCGAAGAAGGCCATCGAGCAGACGCAGGCCGCGCTGCTGATCGCCACCACCGCGGCCACCACGGCCGCCTTCGTGGCGAGTACCTGACCGACGCGGACGGCGGTGGCACCAACGAGGTGCCACCGCCGCGGGTCAGGCAGCCCGGCGTACGCCTCAGCCGGCGACCGGCTCGGCTTCCTTGTCGCCCGCCGGGGCCTCCGGCTTGACCGAGCGGAGCAGCACGCTGGCCACGTCGATCACCTCGACCTGCTCCCCGGCGCCCTTGCCGTTGACCCCGTCGCTGAGCATGGTCGAGCAGAACGGGCAGCCGACCGCGATGGTCTTCGCCCCGGTGGACATGGCCTCCTCGACCCGGTCCACGTTGATCCGCTTGCCGATCTTCTCCTCCATCCACATCCGGGCACCGCCAGCGCCGCAGCAGAAGGAGCGCTCGCTGTTCCGCGGCATCTCGGTGATCTCGGCCGAGCCGAGTGCGGCACCGAGGACCTCGCGCGGCGGGGTGAAGACCCGGTTGTGCCGGCCCAGGTAGCAGGGGTCGTGGTAGGTGAGGCCGCCGTCGACCGGCTGCACCGGGGTGAGCTTGCCGGTGGCGACCAGGTGGGCCAGGAGCTGCGTGTGGTGCACCACCTCGAACTCGCCGCCGAGCTGGCCGTACTCGTTGCCGAGGGTGTTGAAGCAGTGCGGGCAGGTGGCGACGATCTTGCGCTTGCTCTTCTCCCGACCCTCGAACGCCTCGTTCAGCGTCTCGACGTTCTGCTGGGCGAGCATCTGGAAAACGAACTCGTTGCCGATCCGGCGGGCCGGGTCACCGGAGCAGGTCTCGCCCTCGCCGAGGATGGCGAAGGAGACGCCCGCCTCGTTGAGCAGCGTGGCGACCGCGCGGGTGGTCTTCTTGGCCCGGTCCTCGAACGCGCCGGCGCAGCCGACCCAGAACAGGTACTCGAAGTCCTCGACCTCGCCGACCCGGGGCACCTCGAAGCCGAGGCCCTTGGTCCAGTCCTCCCGGGTGTTCTGCGGGGCGCCCCACGGGTTGCCCTTGTTCTCCAGGTTGCGCAGCATGACGCCGGCCTCGGACGGGAAGCTCGACTCGATCAGCACCTGGTAGCGGCGCATGTCGACGATGTGGTCGACGTGCTCGATGTCCACCGGGCACTGCTCGACGCAGGCGCCGCAGGTGGTGCAGGACCAGAGCACGTCCGGGTCGATGACACCGCCCTCCTCGGCGGTGCCGATCAGCGGCCGGTCCGCCTCGGCGAGGGCCAGCACGTCGACGTTGGCGAGCTGCTCCTGGCTGGCCTTCTCCTCGCCGGTCAGGTCCTTGCCGCCGCCGGCCAGCAGGTACGGGGCCTTCGCGTACGCGTGGTCGCGCAGGCTCAGCACGAGCAGCTTCGGCGACAGCGGCTTACCGGTGTTCCACGCCGGGCACTGCGACTGGCAGCGGCCGCACTCGGTGCAGGTGCTGAAGTCCAGCAGGCCCTTCCAGGTGAACTGCTCAACCTGGGCGACGCCGAACTGGTCCTTCTCCGGATCGGCCTCCTCGAAGTCGAGCGGCTTGCCGTCGCTCATCATCGGCCGCAGCGGGCCGAGGCCGGAGCCGGCCGCCTTCTCCGGGTCGCGCTTGAAGAAGATGTTGGGGAACGCCAGGAAGCGGTGCCAGGCGACGCCCATGGTGACGTTCAACGAGATCACGATGAGCCAGGTCATCGAGATGATGATCTTGATGAGGGCGGCGACGCTGACGCCGGCCGCCCACGCCGGCAGGGCGTTGCCGAGGGCGTGGCTGACCGGGGCGGCCCAGACCGGGTACTCGAAGTGGCCGGTGGCGACCTTGAAGCCCCGGATCAGGAAGCCGAAGATCAGGACCAGCAGCACGACCCACTCAACGAAGTAGCCCTGCCACATGGTCGAGCCGGTGAACCGGGACCGGTTACCCGGTCGGGCGGGCCGGTTGCGCAACCGGATCGCCATCAGCACCAGGATGCCCAGCAGGCCGAACACGCCGATGATCTCGGTGGCCAGGCCGAAGACCGTCCAGGATCCGATGATCGGCAGCTCGCCCCCGGGCGTGACCACCTCGAAGTACGCCTCGAGCACCAGCAGCGACAGCACGATGAACGCGACCATCACGAACCAGTGCGCGGCCCCCACCACGCTCCACTTCAACATGCGGGTGTGACCGGCGGTCTCCACCAGCATCTTGGTGGCACGGGTGCCCTTGTCCGTGAACCGCTCCGGCGCGGGTTGCCCGAGGCGGATGACGGCCACCATCTTCATGACCGCGCGTACCGCAAGCCACACCGCCACCGCGGTGATGGCGGCCGCGAGGATCGTGGTGACGATCTGGACGCTGCCCATCGAGTTGGCCTCCCCGGTCTGCTGCGTGGTCGAGCGGCTCGGCGGCCGGGACCGACTCAGGGCGCGGGCGGTGTTCCGCCGCTACCGCCACCCCGACCCGACCGGTCGATGACCTCGCTCCGCTCGGTCATGCAGTGCAGCCTACGCGCAAGGTTACCGATCGGTAACGTGAGACATCTCGCACTGGCCACGCCGCCCTGCCGACACCTTAGGTGCACCGGAGCCCGCATGCCGGGCAGGGGCGTCCGGGCGTGACCTACGTCCATGTCCGGGGCGGCGCTGAACCGCCCAGCGGCGGCCGTTCGGGGTGAGACAGGTCAGCGGCCCGGCTCCGCGACGACCTCGACTCTCCGCGCGCCGTCGGACGCGCTGAGCCGAGGCCCGGGAAACCGGGCCGGCCGCCGACCGGGTCAGCGCCAGCGGGAGAGCAGAATCAGCGAGGCGACCATCGCGCCGAAGCCCACCGCGAGGTTCCAGTAGCCCCACGACATGACCGGGTACGCCTGCTCGGAGAGGTAATACACCACCAACCAGCCGATGCCGGCGACGATCAGGGCGACGGCGGTGATCGGCAGCCAGACCGGGCTGGGCTTGCGCGTCGCCGCCGTGGCCGTCGGACGCACGTCCGTCGGGGGGGTGTACACCTTCTTCTTGCGGACCTGAGACTTGGGCACGACGCTCTCCAGAGGGGGGTACGACCTCGTCCGGCCTGACAACCGGGCGCGGGGGCGACGGTCCATGGCCAATAATGTTCGACAGCTAGCGTAGTCCGGACTGACCGTCCAAGCCATGAATAGGGTCAGGCCGGTGCACGGAGTGACCGAAATGGGTAGGACTTTTCGGGTTCAGCCCACGGTTCGGGTCGTGGTGGGCCGGAACGAGACGACGGGAAAGGGAACGCCCGGTGGAGTACACGTCCGGCGCCGCATCCTGGCGCAAGGTCCTCCGGCGCGCGGTCGTCGTCCTGCTGCCCCGGCGGGCACGGCAGCGCCGGCCCGGCTGGTCGCTCGGCGTACCCCTGATCGCCGCCGCGGCGGGGCTACTCTTCACCACGACCGCGACCACCGCCGGCGGCACCTCGCTGCGGGAGGACCGCCGACCCCAGCTCACCCAGCTGATCGAGGACCGGCGCGAACAGGTCGCGGCGAGCGAGGCCACGGCCGCCCGGCTGCGCGCCGAGGTCGAGGAGCAGACCGCCGCGCTGGCCGACACGGACGGCCCGATCAAGGCGCAGCGGGACCGGGCCGCCGCGAGCCGGGAGGCGGCCGGCTTCACCGCGCTCACCGGCACCGGGATCATCGTCGAGCTGAACGACGCGACCCGGCGGCCCGACCAGCCCCTGCCCAAAGGCGCCAGCAACGATGACCTGGTGGTCCATCAGGGCGACGTACAGGCGGTCGTGAACGCGCTCTGGGCGGGCGGGGCCGAGGCAATGTCAATCATGAACGTCCGCGTGCTCAGCACCAGCGCGGTACGCTGCGTCGGAAACACCCTGCTGCTGCACGGCCGGGTGTACTCCCCTCCTTTCAAGATCGTGGCAATTGGCGACCCCGGCGCCCTACAGGGGGCGCTCGCCACCTCCGAGGGAGTCCGGGTGTTCAAGGAAGCGGCCGACCACTACCAGCTCGGCTACAAGGAGACCGTCACCACGGTCACCGTGCCGGCGTTCGAAGACTCCACGGCGCTCCAGTCCGCGAAGGTGCTTCGGTGACGCCCGACGGCTCCTGGGAGCGGGACGGCCGCCACCACGACCCCGGCGGCGAAGCCGCCGCCGCCGGGCCGCCCGGCGACCGCACGCCGCCCCGCCCGCTCGACCTGCCCTGGCCGGAGCCGGCCGCGCCGCGCTCGCCCGCCGCCCGGCCGCCCGCGAACGGCCCGGCAGCTTCCTTCCCGGACCCGCCGCCGCCGTGGCCCGGCAATCAGGGGCGCCCGCCGGCGGCAGCCGGGCCCGAGCGCCCCCCGCCGGCCCGCCCCGACTGGTACCCGTCGAATCCGGCTCCGGCGGAACGGCACGCGTCGGCCCCGGCGGAGCGGTTCGCCGGTTACGACGCACGGTCCGCCCCGAGCAGCTGGGCGGGCGCGGAGCAGGCCGGGCAGCCCGCCAGCACCGCCTCCCCGGCCGGGCAGCCCCGCCGTTGGCCGGAGGAGCCGCCCGGCTCACGTACCGGTGCGCCCGGAGAACGCTTCGACCGCCGCCCGGAGCCGGCCGCGCCGAGGTTCGACCACCATCCCGAGCCGGCAGGGCCGAGGTTCGAACAGCGCCCGGAGCCGGCAGGGCAAGGGCCGCACCACCGCCCGGAGCCGGCCAGGCCGGGAACCGGCGCGGAGCCGACCGGGCTGGGGCCGCAACACCGCCCCGAGCCGACCGGGCCAGGGCCGCACCATCGCCCCGAGCCGACCGGGCTGGGGCCGCATCACCGCCCGGAGCCGGCGGGGCCGCGGGCCGGTGGGGAGGGGTCGGGCCGCTGGGCCGCCGGCAACCCCACCGCCCGGCCGTCCGACACCCCACCCCCAGCGATACGACCGGCCGCGCCGGGTGACGCGCCGACCGCCTTCATCCCGCCGTTGGGCGACCGGCCGGAGCGCCGGGCCGCCGGGCACCCCGCCGAGGACCCCACCGCCCGCCGGGCCGACGCTCGCGCAGCCGATACGCGGGGAGCCGGTACGCCCGCTGCCGGCGTACCCCGGGGGGCTGGACCGGCTGCCGGCGTACCCAGGGGGGCTGGAACGACCGACGGCGGTCCGGACCGGTCGGGGCCGACCAGCGGCCCACCGGACGATCCGGCGGCGACCGCTCTGATCCCGGCCGTCACCCGCCGGCCGGCGAACCACCCACTCCTGGAGTCCACCGCGCTGATGGGTGCGGTGCCCCCGCCCCGGGATACCGGCGACGATCCCGATCTCCCGGCCGAGCCGCCACGCCCCCGGCGCGGCGAGCGCGTGGTGCAGCTCCGCCCCGAGCAGACCGGTGAGGGATACCGGAGCGTCTACTCCGAGCTGACCCGGCCCACCGTCGGCTCCCGGCTGCGCACCGGCGTGCGGGCCGCCGGCGAGGTGCTGATCACCTTCGGCCTGGTGGTGCTGCTCTTCGCCGGGTACGAGATCTGGGGCAAGACGGTGATCGTCGACGCCCACCAGAACGACCTGAACAGCCAGCTCGCCCAGGAGTGGGCAGGCGACCCGACGGTCGGGCCGACCACCGGCCCCACCACCAAGCCCAAGCCGCCGGCGGAGGGGAAGCCCGTCGCCGGGCTCTACATTCCCAAGATTGACAAGCACTGGGTCGTGGTCGAAGGGGTCAGCCCGGCCGACATCCGATACGCCCCGGGCCACTACCCGAAGAGCGCCATGCCGGGCGAGGTGGGCAACTTCGCCGTCGCCGGGCACCGCATCCGGGCCACCTTCTGGCGGCTGGACGAGCTCGTGCCCGACGAGGACTACATCATCGTCGAGACCCAGACCCAGTGGCTCGTCTACCAGGTCTACCAGCAGCGGATCGTCAAGCCGTCCCAGGTCGAGGTGGTGGCGCCGGTGCCCGGCAAGCCGGGCAAGAAGGCGACCGAGAAGGTGCTCACCCTGACCACCTGCAACCCCAAGTTCGACAACTACCAGCGGCTGATCATCCACGCCCGACTGGTCAAGGAGATGGCGAAGTCGGCGGGCCGCCCGGCCGAGTTGGGGGACTGACGATGTACGCGTGGATCTGGCGCAAGCTGCCGTTCGGGCTGGTCGGAAAGCTGATCGGCTCGCTGCTGCTCACCGTGGCGACGGTCGCCCTGCTCTGGTTCGTGGTCTTCCCGTGGGCGGAACCCCTCCTCCCCTTCTTCGACAGCCAGATCACCGACGACTCGGGCGTGCCGGGCGGCGACAACGGCGGGCAGCTCATCGTGCCCAGCGGATCGCCCACCGAGGAGGACATTCCGTACAGCACCGAGACGAACAACGCCCCGCCCTCCACCCGGGACAGGTGACCGATGCGCATCCTGGTGATCGACAACTACGACTCGTTCGTCTTCAACCTTGTCCAGTACCTCGGCCAGCTCGGCGTGGACTGCGAGGTCCGGCGCAACGACGAGATCGACGTCGCCGAGGTGGGCCGGCTCGGCGCGGACGGCGTACTGCTCTCGCCCGGTCCCGGCAGCCCGGACCGCGCCGGCATCTGCCTCGACGTGATCCGCGAGTACGCCGGCAAACTGCCCCTCTTCGGGGTCTGCCTCGGTCACCAGGCGATCGGTGAGGCGTTCGGCGCGACGGTGACCCGGGCACCGGAGCTGCTGCACGGCAAGACCTCGGAGGTAAGCCACCACGGGGTCGGCGTGCTCGCCGGGCTGCCCGATCCGTTCACCGCCACCCGCTACCACTCGCTCGCCGTACTGCCCGAGACGCTGCCCGAGGAGCTGGAGGTGACCGGCTGGACGGGCTCCGGCGTGGTCATGGCCATGCGGCACCGGAGCCTGCCGATCGAGGGCGTCCAGTTCCACCCGGAGTCGGTGCTGACCGAGGGCGGGCACCTCATGTTGGCGAACTGGCTGGCCGGCTGCGGCTACCCCGCGGCGCTGGAGCGGGCGCCGGAGCTGGCCGCCGAGGTGGACGCCCGCCGCCGAGCCGCCTTCGCGACCGCCTGAGTTCTGCCGTCCGGCGTCATACGCGACTACGCGACGGCGCGGTGTCCCGGTCACCCGGGCACCGCGCCGTCGCGTCTGCCGTGCTCGGCCCTACCGGATGGAGTCCCGGGTCGGCGGCAAGGTCGGGAAGGGTAGCCCGCCGCCACCGCCGCCAGCACCCGGAGTGGTGGGACCGCCGGTGGGCGTCTCGGTCGGATCCGGGCTGCCGGTGGGATCCGGCGCCGCGTAGTCGACGTAGATGGTGACCTGCTTGTTCTTCTCAAGCTTCCTGTCGGCCTCGGGCGACTGCCTGCTGACCAGGCCGGCCTTGTCCGGTGCCACCTCATCGCCGTCGAGGGTCCGCACCTTGTAGCCGGCGTTCCTCAGCGTCCTCTCGGCCAGCTCCTTCGTCATGCCGACGACGTCCGGCACCTTGACGACGTTGCCCTTGGAGACCTTCACCTTGATGGTGGTCCCCTCCGCGACCTCGGTGCCCTGCTCGGGGTCGGTGCTGATCACCGAGCCCTCCGGCTGGCTGTCGTTGACGTACTCCGGGTCGACCTTGAGGTTCAGGCCCTCCAACTGCAGCTTGACGTTCTCGTACTGGTTGCCCTTCACCGGGGGGACGGGGACCATCTTCTTGCCGCCGCAGACCTGGAACGTCACGTTCTGGCCCTTTTCCAGCGGCGTGCCCGGACCCGGGGACTGGTTGACCACCGTGTCCTTCTGGCAGGTGTTGTTGAGCACCTGCTCGCCGGGCACCGCCTTGAGCCCCAACGCCTCGATCGCGGCGACCGCCTCCGCCTGGCTCTTGCCCTGCAAACCCGGCGTATTCACGCGGTCGGCGCCGCGCTGGTTCAGCAGCAGCGCGGCGACCAGGGCGATCACCGCGAGGACACCGAGACCGGCGAAGGTGGCGATCACCCAGGAGGAACTCTTGCGCTTACGCGGGTCGCCGACCCGGGCCGGGACCTGCTGCCGGTTCTGCGGCCCCATGACCTGCGTCTGGTAACCACCCGCCCCGGCGGCCGGCGCCATCGGCATGGTCTCGTCGGCCGGCATGACCGGGGTGGCCAGCACCGGGCGGCCGGCAGCCGCACGGAGCAGGTCCGCCCGCATCTCGCCGGCGCTCTGGTAGCGGTTCAGCGGGTTCTTGGACAGCGCCTTGAGGACGATGGCGTCCACCGCCGGGTTGACGTCCGGGTTGATGGTGCTCGGCGTCGGGGGCGTCTCCCGTACGTGCTGGTACGCGACGCTGACCGGGCTGTCCCCGACGAACGGCGGATGCCCGCAGAGCAGCTCGAACAGCACGCAGCCGGCCGCGTACACGTCGGAGCGCGCGTCGACCGCCTCGCCGCGTGCCTGCTCGGGGGAGAGGTATTGTGCGGTGCCGATGACCGCGCTGGTCTGGGTCATCGTGGTGGCCCCGCTGGCCAGCGCCCGGGCGATGCCGAAGTCCATCACCTTGACCTGGCCGGTCTGGGTGAGCATCACGTTGCCGGGCTTGATGTCCCGGTGGATGATCCCGTGCCGGTGGCTGAACTCCAGCGCCGCGCACATGTCGGCGCAGATCTCCAGCGCCCGGCGCGGCTGGAGCCGGCCCTCGGCGCCCAGCACCTCCTTGAGGGTCCGCCCGTTGACGAACTCCATCACGATGAACGGCAGCGTCTCGCCGGTCGCCGCGGTCTCCTCGCCGGTGTCGTAAACGGCGACGATGGCCGGGTGGTTCAGCGAGGCGGCGTTCTGCGCCTCCCGCCGGAACCGCATCTGGAAGGTGGCATCCCGGGCCAGATCCGCCCGAAGCATCTTGATCGCGACATCCCGACCGAGCCGGAGATCGCGACCGCGGTGCACCTCGGCCATGCCGCCGTAGCCAAGCAGCTCGCCGACCTGGTACCTGCCACCGAGCAGGCGGGCCTGCGCTGTCATCGCGTCTCTCGTCCTTCGCTCGTCGTCGTCTCGCCGCCAGCCAACCTGAGCCGTACCTCACGACGGTACGACGTCCGGCCCGGATCGTCCCCTCCGCGCACCCACACCGCGCCGGAGGTCACGCTCACCGGAGCGAGCGCGCCGGCCGACGCGTTCTTCCGGTAGTAGTACGAAATCACGCCCGAGCAGAGCACGACCAGTACGGCCAGCACGATGGCGGTCAGCCACAGGCCGGCCCCGGACCGGCGGGGGGCCGGCAGGGGACGGGCCGGCGCGGCCTGCGGTCGGGCGTACCCGAGCGGACTGGGCTGCCCGGGCGGTGGGACGGCCACGGCGGCGCGTGGGGCGACCGGCGGGCGGGGTTGCGGGGCGGGCGGCGCCATCGGGGCCGCGCGCGGCCCGACCGGTGGGCGAGCGGCCACCACGGGCGGGCGGGGCTGTGCTCGCGCCACCGCCGGGACCTGCGCCCGGGCCGCCGGCGCGGCCGGCGAGGCCGGTACGCCGGAGATCGGGTGCGGCTGGCCGCCGCGCGCCTGCTGGGACAACGCTTGCTTGGTCTGCCGGGCGACGCTGGCCAGTGCGGCGGCGCTGGGCCAGCGGGCCGCGGGATCCTTCGCCATGGCCCGCTCCACGATCGCCTTCACTGCGGGCGGGATGTCGGCGGGCAGTGACCGGGGCGCCTCGCGTACGTGCTTCATGGCGATTTCGAGGGGATTGTCCCCCTCGAAGGGGCGCCGGCCGGCGAGGCACTGGTACGCGACCACGCCGAGCGCGTACACGTCGGACGCGGGGGTGGCCACCGCACCGGTGGCCTGCTCGGGCGAGATGTACGACGCCGTGCCGAGCACCGAACCGGCGGCGGTGAGCTGGCCCACCAGGTCGGAACGGGCGATCCCGAAGTCGGTGAGCACCAGCGTGCCGTTCGGCCGGACCAGCAGGTTGCCCGGCTTCACGTCCCGGTGCACGATGCCCTTCTCGTGGGCCGCGTGCAGGGCGTCGGCGGCCTGCGCCAGCAGGGCCATCGTCCGGGCCGGGGTGAGCCGGCCGACCCGGTTGAGGGTCGAGGAGAGCGCGTCGCCCTCGACGTACTCCATGACCAGGAAGGCGATCTGCTGGTCGCTGCCGAAGTCGTAGACGTCCACCACGCCGGGGTGGTTGATGGTGGCCATGGTCCGTGCCTCGCCCCGGAACCGCTCGGCGAAGCCCGGCTCGTCGAGCAGGGCGGGCAGCAGGCTCTTCACCGCGACGGTACGGCCCAGCACCTGGTCGGTGCCGCGCCAGACGTCACCCATGCCACCGCTGGCGATCCGCTCGTCGAGGCGGTAGCGGTTGCCGAGCTGCACCCCGGGGCTGAGCATGTCAGCGGCCTCCGGAGTCGGCGATGACCGCCGCCATGATCCGGCCGGCGATCCGGGCCGCCTCGGCGCTGCCGCCCTTGCCCGCCTGCTCCAGCTCCACACAGACGGCGGAGATCGGGGTGCCGTTCTTGTCCAGCGCGAAACCGATGAACCAGCCGTGGTCGGGAGTGTTCGGGCCGGACTCCGCGGTGCCGGTCTTGCCGCCCACGGTGTAGCCGCTGATCGCGGCCTTCCGGCCGCTGCCGTTGCGGACCACGCTGACCATCATGTCCCGCAGGTCGTTGGCGACCTGGCCGCTCACCGGCTGGCGCAGCTCCCGCGGCTTGGCGCTGTAGTAGCTGGTGGTGCGGTCCGGAGCGAGCAGCTGCTTGACCACGTACGGCCGCATCTGGCTGCCCCCGTTGGCCACCGAGGCGGCGATCAGGGCGCCCTGGAGCGGGGTCATCCGCACGTTGTTCTGCCCGATCGAGGACTGGGCCAGCGCGGCCTTGTCCTCGCTCCCGTCCGGGTTCTGCATGTCGCCGGTCCGGCTGGCCGCCACCCGCAGGCCGCCCTCGCCGAGCTGGCCGACCGTGAGGTCCTCCTGCTCGAAGCCGAACTGCTGGGCCTTCTCCTTGATCTTGTCGGCGCCGAGCCGCACGCCGAGCTGGGCGAAGCCGGTGTTGCACGACTCGGTGACCGCCTCGATCAGGGTCACGTGTGCCTCGGGGCAGATCGAGGGTGCGGCGTTTCCGATCGGCCGGCCCGCGGTCGGCGGGGTCCAGCTCGGCCCGGCCGGGATGCTGGTCTCCTTGGTGACCCCGTTCTCCAGCGCCGCCGCGGCCACCACGATCTTGAAGGTGGAACCCGGGGGCAGGGTCTCGGAGAGCGCCCGGTTGGCCAGCGGGCGGTCCGGGTCCTGCTCCAGCCTCTCGTACGCGTCCTTGGCCGCCGTGGTGTCGTGGCTGGCCAGCGGGTTCGGGTCGAAGCTGGGCATGGAGACCAGCGCCTGCACGGCCCCGGTACGCGGGTCGATCGCGATGGCCGCGCCCCGCTTCGCCCCGACCTGGTTGTTCTGGAGCTGCTTGTACGCCGTCTCCTGGGCCCGCTTGGACAGGGACAGCAGCACATTGCCGCCACCGGTCTGCTCGCCGGTGAACATGTCCTTGATCCGGTCGCCGATGAGCTGGTCGCTGGTCCCGGCGAGGAACTCGTTCTCCAGCCGCTCGATGCCGACGTCGCCGAGGTTGACCGGCTTGTAGCCGAGCACGTGCGCGTAGGTCTCGCCGCCCGGATAGGTGCGCTGGAACCTGAGCTTGCCGCCGGTGTCCTTGCTGATCGCGACCGCGGTGCCGCCGACCTCGATGTTGCCCCGCTTGCGCTTGTACTCGTCGACCTGGACCCGGCCGTTGTAGTCGCTGTTGCGGTATTCGTCCGCCTTGTAGGCCTGAATCCAGTTGAGGTTGGCGAAGAGCAGCCCGAAGAGGACCATCACGACCACGCCGACGCGGCGCAGGGGTGCGTTCACGGCCGAATCACCTCCGTGAGGGCACCGTGCAGCTGCTCCGGCGGGCCGCCGCTCGGCCGAGCCGCCGGCCCGCTGGGACCCACCGGCCGGTGGGCGCCATCGGAGACCCGGAGGAGGGTCGCGATGAGCAGCCAGTTCGCCATCAGCGAAGACCCACCGGCGGAGAGGAACGGGGTGGTCTGGCCGGTCAGCGGGATGAGCTTGCTGATCCCGCCGACGATGACGAACACCTGGAGACCCAGGGTGAAGGCCAGGCCGCCGGCGAGCAGCTTGCCGAACGAGTCCCGCACCGCCAGCGCGGCCCGCAGCCCCCGCTCGACGATCAGCAGATAGATCACCAGCAGCGCGGAGAGGCCGAAGAGCCCGATCTCCTCACCGATGCCGGCGAAGATGAAGTCGTTCTGCACCTCGGGCAGCAGGGTCGGCTGGCCGCCACCCGGCCCGGCCCCGAAGAGGCCGCCGGTGCCGAGCGTGAGCAGGCCCTGTACGAGCTGGTAGCCCTTGTTGTACGGGTCGCCGAACGGGTCCAGCCAGATCTCGGCCCGGAGGTAGAAGTTCGCGAACGGGCCACCGACGGTGCTGCCCAGGACGTACGCCAGATAGGCGCCGCCGAAGAAGAGGACCAGGCCGATGAGCAGCCAACTGACCCGTTCGGTGGCGATGTAGAGCGTCACCACGAACATGCCGAAGTAGAGCAGCGAGGTGCCCAGGTCCTTCTCGAAGACCAACACCAGGATGCTGATCATCCAGACCACGAGGACCGGGCCGAGGTCCCGGCCGCGCGGGAAGTCGATGCCGAGCACCCGCCGGCTGGCCAGCGAGAGCACCTCACGCTTGCGGACCAGGTAGTACGCGAAGAAGGTGAGCAGGGCGAGCTTGGCGAACTCGCCCGGCTGGATCTGGAACCCGCCGAATCTGATCCACAGCTTGGCGCCGTTGATCTCGGAGAACTGGCCCGGCAGCACCGCCGGGATCATCACCAGCACGATGCCGGCCAGCCCCAGGGTGTACGCGTACCGGGAGAGCGAGCGGTGGTCCCGCATGATCGCCAGCAGCGCGGCGGCGAGAATCACCCCGGCGAGAGTCCAGGCCAACTGCCGGCCACCGGTGCCGGCGAAGATGGCCAGACTCTCCCGGTCCGCCGGTTGGGCCCAGGCCAGGTCGTAGCGGCGCAGGAAGCCCACCCCGATGCCGTTGAGCAGGGCGACCGCCGGCAGCAGCGCCGGATCGGCGAACGGCGCCAGCCAGCGGATCACCAGGTGCAGGCCGAGGAAGACCAGCCCCAGCACGGCGGCCGGAACCCAGAAGTCGGGGGTGACCGTGTCCAGCACGTTCGCCTCGACCGTCGCCCCGTACGCCGCCACCAGCACCATGGCGAGCAGCAGCAGCGACAGCTCCGCGTTACGCCGGGACCGGGCCAGGCGTACGCCCGGCTGCTCGCCCGTCGAGGCGGGCGAGGTTGCCGGTACGGCGGCTGCGGTCACGGTCGGGTCCTCGGGGTCGAGCCGGCGCTCACTCCGGCGACCGGCAACCCGCCGGGTCGACCGGCGGAACGGTGTCGGAGGCGACGGCGTCGGGCGTGGTGGTCGGCGCGGGCGTGCTGGTCGGTTCCGGCGTGGTGGTGGCCGACGGGCTGGCGTTCGCGCCGGTCGCCGGGGTGGCAGCGCTGGTGGTCGTGCTCGGGGTCGGCGTGACCGTGGCCGTCGCGATCGGGGTGGCCGCGGTGGCCGTCGGGCTCGGCGGGCAGATCGGCTTGAGGTTGGGGTTGGTCGGGTCGTCGCTCGTCAGCTCGGCCAGCCGACGCTCGGCGTCCGGCTCACTCTTGGCCTGGATGCCCTGCTTGACCTGCTCCTGGGCGGCCAGGGTGAGGTCGTCCAGCTTGGCCGGGCTGACGGAGTGCGGGCTCGACAAATCGACGCCGGCGATCTGGCCGGGCACGCCGCGGAAGACGGCGATCTGGCCGTCCTCGGTGGCACCGACGTAGTACTGGCGCTGGGTGTAGCTCCACCCGCCGAAGACGCCACCGCCGAGGATGACCAGGAGCGCCAGCAGCATCACGGCGGTACGCAGCGGCCGGTGTCGACGCCGCTCCGGCTCGTCGTCGCCGTCCACCGGCTCCTCGGGCACGGGCGGCCGCGGGGCGGACAGGGCGGAGGCGCGGGCCGCCGGCGTGGACACGTCGGCGGAAGTGGCCATGCCCCGGTCGCGGGCCGCGGCGCCGCCGACGATCGGGGTCGCCTCGACGATGTCCTGGTCGGTGGCGTCGGCGATGATCACGGTGATGTTGTCCGGGCCGCCGCCGCGCAGGGCGAGCTGCACGAGGCGCTCCACGCACTGCTGCGGGTCGGTGTACTCGCGCATGGTGTCGCCGATGGTGTCCGCGCTGACCACCCCGGAGAGGCCGTCGGAGCAGATCAGGTAGCGATCACCGGGGAGCACCTGCCGGACGCTGTATTCCGGGTCGATGTCGCGGCCGTCCAGCGCCCGGGTGAGCAGCGAGCGCTGGGGGTGGCTGCTCGCCTCCTCCGCGCTGATGCGGCCCTCGTCGACGAGCATCTGGACGTACGTGTCGTCCTTCGTGATCTGCGTGAACTCGCCGTTCCGCAGGAGATAGGCCCGCGAGTCACCGATGTGCACCATGCCGAGCTTGCTGCCGGAGAAGAGGGTCGCGGTGAGCGTGGTGCCCATCCCCTCCAGCTGCGGGTTGGCATCCACGGTGTCGCGGAGCTGCTGGTTGGCGGTGCCCACGGCGGAGCGCAGCGCGTCGACGAGGGCGTCCCCAGGGACGTCCTCGTCCAGCGGCGCCATGGCACCGATGACGATGTTGCTGGCGACGTCACCGGCGGCCATGCCGCCCATGCCGTCGGCGACGGCGAGGAGCCGCGGCCCGGCGTAGACGGAATCTTGATTACCGTCTCGGATCAGACCGCGGTCACTGTGGGCCGCATAGCGCAGGGTCAGAGTCATGGCCGTAATTCGAGAGAAGTGCGGCCGATCCGGATCGGCACGCCGAGGGGTACGGGGGTCGGTCCGGTGACCTTAGCGCGATCCAGGTATGTGCCGTTAGTCGAACCGAGGTCCTCGACGAACCACTGCCCGTCGCGCGGTACGAGCCGGGCGTGCCGCGCCGAGGCGTAGTCGTCGGTGATCACCAGCGTCGAATCCTCGGCCCGCCCGATGGTGATCTGGGCTTCGCCGAGGGTGATCCGGGTGCCGGCCAACTGGCCCGCGGTGACCACCAACTGGTGTGCCGCCCTGCCCCGCTTCACCTTCGCCGGCTTCGCCGCCTGCCCGGTCGAGGCACCGACCGCGCGTGGCGCGGCCACCAACCGACCCGACCTGGCTCCCGCGAAGAGGTCCCGACGGATCACCCCGACCACCGTGAACACAAAGATCCACAGCAGGATGATGAACCCGAACCGGGCGACGGTGATGACGAGTTCCGGCAACGGTCAGCCGTCCACGCGGAAGGTCAGGGTGGTGGTGCCGAGCTGGATCATGTCGCCCGGGTTGAGGGCGACGGCGGACACCCGCTGGCCGTTGACCATGGTGCCGTTGGTGGAGCCGAGGTCGGTCAGCACGACCTGGCCGCCGTCGAAGTCCAGCCGGGCGTGTCGCCGGGAGATGCCGACGTCGGGCAGGCGCAGGTTGGCCTGGTCACCGCGGCCGATCACGGTCGAGCCCATCTGGAGCGGGTAGGTGCGGCCGTCACCGGAGACCAACCGGACGTTACGGCCACCGCCGTGCCCCGGCGGCGGACCGTAGCCGCCCCCCTGGTCGTAGGACGGGTAGGCCGGTCCGGCGTCGTAGCCGCCGGGCGCGGAGACCGGGGCGACGTCGCCGCCGGTGTAGACCTCCGCGGTGACCCGGAACATGCCGGTGTCCAGCCCCTCGCCGCGCTCGACCTCGACGATCACGTCGCCGTAGACCGTCCAGGCCTGCTCGCCGATGAACTCCGCCTGCGACTGGGCCAGTTCCTGGGCCAACGCCGCAGCGTAGGGCGCCAACCGACTGTGGTCGTACGGCGAGAGATCGATCACGTAGCGGTTGGGCACCAGCGTGCGCCCACCGGCCAGGATCGCCTTGTGCGCCTCGGCCTCCCGCTGCATGGCGTTGAGGATCTCCACGGGGTGGACCACCCCTTTGAAGACCTTGGCGAAGGCCCCTTCGACCAGGCCTTCCAGACGCTTCTCGAAGCGTTGCAGCACGCTCACCGGCTCCTCCTCGGGTCCCGAGGCAATGATGGTATCCGGACACCGCCTCCGCAGCTCACACGCCGCTCGGCCGGCCGCTGGCGGCCCGTTCGTGGGCAGCCCTGCGGCCGTGCTACAGTTTCGTCCGCCACGAACGGTGATCGCTCGTGGCGATGACCGGGAACCAGCGTAATATGTTCGGGCCCCTGCCGGCGACGGCGGGAGCGGGATGGGTTACGGTGTTCCAGGTCGAGCCACGGGGAAGTGGCGGAATGGCAGACGCGCACGGTTCAGGTCCGTGTGCCCGAAAGGGCGTGGGGGTTCAACTCCCCCCTTCCCCACCATCGAGAGGGCTCCGCAGACTGCGGGGCCCTCTCGCCATATCGGGGCGTGCCCGGCGTCGCGTTATGCTCCGGTGGTTTCCCTGCCTCACAAGGACCAGGAGTGGCGTGTGACTGTCGCGTTGGTGACCGGTTCGGGCGGTCTGATCGGTTCCGAGGCGGCCCGGCACTTCGCCGGCCTCGGGCTCGACGTGGTCGGCATCGACAACGACATGCGGCGGTACTTCTTCGGCGAGGACGGCTCGACATCCTGGAGCCTGGAACGGCTCGCCGCCGACCTGGGTGGCGCCTACACCCACTTCTCCGTCGACATCCGCGACCGGGACGGCTTGGAGCAGGTCTTCAAGAAGTACGGCTCGGACATCGGCGTAGTGATCCACAGCGCCGCGCAGCCCAGCCACGACTGGGCCGCCAAGGAGCCGTACACGGACTTCGACGTCAACGCGGGCGGCACCCTCAACATGCTGGAGAACACCCGCCGGCACGCGATCGACGCCCCCTTCATCCACTGCTCCACCAACAAGGTGTACGGCGACCGCCCGAACAGCCTGCCCCTGGTCGAGCTGGAGACCCGGTACGAGCTGCCCGAGGACCACCCGTACCACCAGGGCATCACCGAGGACATGTCGATCGACGACTCGCTGCACTCGGTCTTCGGCGCCTCCAAGGTGGCCGCCGACGTGATGGTGCAGGAGTACGGCCGGTACTTCGACATGAAGACCGCCTGTTTCCGGGGCGGCACGCTGACCGGCCCGGCCCACTCGGCCGCCGAGCTGCACGGCTTCCTGGCGTACCTGATGCGCTGCGTGATGGAGGGCCGGACGTACAACCTCTACGGCTACAAGGGCAAGATGGTCCGGGACGCGATCCACTCCCGGGACGTGCTGACCGCCTTCGAGGCGTTCTTCCGCGCGCCGCGCTCGGCCCAGGTCTACAACCTGGGTGGCGGCCGTCACTCGAACACCTCGCACATCGAGGCGTTCCGGATCGCCGAGGAGATCACCGGCCGTCCGGCGGAAATCAACTACGTCGAGCAGGCCCGCACCGGCGACCACCAGTGGTACGTCAGCAGCATGGCCCGGTTCGAGGAGCACTACCCGGACTGGAAGATCACCTACGACGTGCCGATGATCCTTCGGGAGATCTACGAGGCGAACGTCGACAAGTGGGTGCCGAAGCCATGACCACCGGCACCAAGCGGAACGTGCTCGGCGTCCTCGTCGACTCGACCGATTACGCCCGGGCGACCGAGGCGGTCGTCACGGCGGCGCACGAGCGCCGCCCGCTGGCCCTGACCGCGCTGGCCGTGCACGGCGTGATGACCGGGGTGCTCGACCCGGCGCACAACGCGCGGCTCAACTCGTTCGACGTGGTCACCCCGGACGGGCAGCCGGTCCGCTGGGCCCTCAACCTGTTGCACGGCGCCGGCCTCACCGACCGGGTCTACGGCCCGGAGCTGACGCTGCGGGTGCTGCACCGGTTCGCCGACGAGGGCCTGCCGGTCTACCTGTACGGCTCCACCGAGGAGACCCTGTCCCGGCTGATCCCGGCCCTGGAGCGGAAGTTCCCGGCGCTGAAGATCGCCGGCGTCGAGCCGTCGAAGTTCCGGTCCATGCAGCCGGGCGAGGACGTCGAGATCGCCGACCGGATCAAGGCCAGCGGGGCGAGGCTCGTCCTGGTCGGGCTGGGCTGCCCCCGCCAGGAGGTCTTCGCGTACGCCATGCGGCCACTGCTGGACATGCCTCTGATGGCGGTCGGGGCCGCGTTCGACTACCACGCCGGCCTGCTGCGTAACCCGCCACCGTGGATGCAGCGTGCCGGGCTGGAGTGGTTCTGGCGGCTCGGCCTGGAGCCGAAGCGGCTCTGGCGCCGCTACGTCATTCTCAACCCGGCCTACCTGGCCCGGCTGGCCGCCCAGAAGACCGGCCTGTGGAAGGCCGCCCCGCCGGCCCCGGCCACCCAGCGCCCCGCCGCCTTCGACGTCTGACGCCCAGATCGGGCCGCCTCCGGGTTCTCCTCCTGGACCGGCCCGGTTCGGACCGCGTACCCCGGCCCTGGGCCACCCGGCCGGCAACGACGTCCGGCGGCCACCGTGGGGTGACCGCCGGACGCCGGTGGGAAGGGTTGGGTCAGGAGACGTCGACCGCGGTGTCGTCAACCACGAACGAGGTCTGCAACAGGACGTCCTCGGTGGCGGTGAACTTCAGCGTGACGGTCTGCCCGGCGTACGCGGCCAGGGAGAACGACTTCTGGCTGTACCCGGCGGCCTTGTTCAGGTTCGAGTACGTGGCCAGGGTCGCCAGCACCGTGCCGGAGGAGTTGAGCACCTGCACCGTGAGCTTGTCGTACGCGGTGGTGGTGGTCGACTCCGAGCTGTCGATGTGCAGCCAGAAGCTGAAGTTGTACGACGTGCAGCCCGCCGGCAGGCTCACCGACTGCGACAACGTGTCGGTGTGGGTGCTGCCGTAGCCGTCCATCCAGGCGTTCCACGTCCCGCCGTGGGTCGGCTGGCCGCTGGAGCCGTACTGGCCGATCACCCCGGACGTGGTGCTCCACACGGTGTTACCCGACTCGAAGCCGGGGTTGCCCAGCTTCTGGCCGGCGCCGGTGCAGCCACCGATCGGGCCCACCGTCAGCGTGTACGTCGTCGTCTTCGTGCCCGACGTCGCGGTGCCGGTGACCGTCACCGGGTACGTCCCGGACGGGGTGCTCGACGAGGTGCTGATGGTCAGGGTCGACGAACCGCCCGAAGTCACCGACGACGGGCTGAACGACGCGCTCGCACCGGTCGGCAGGCCGGACGCGGAGAGGCTGACCGACTGGGCCGAACCGCTGGTGGTGGCGGTGCTGACGGTGGCTGTCACCGAGCCGCCCGCCGCGGTGGAGCCGGCGGTCGGCGACACCGAGACGGAGAAGTCGTTGGTCGCCGTGCCGTTGACCACGTAGAGCAGCTTGTTGGGCGAGCCGGTCCCCGGGCTGGTCACCACGCCACTGGTGGCGTTGTCCACCAGGTAGTCGCGAACCTGCTGGGGGGTCCAGGACGGGTTGGCGCTGGCCACCAGCGCCGCCGCGCCGACCACGTGCGGGGTCGCCATCGACGTGCCGCTGATCGTGTTGGTCGCGGTGTCGCTGCTGTTCCAGGCGGAGGTGATCGATGAGCCCGGCGCGAAGATGTCCAGGCAGGTGCCGATGTTGGAGAACGACGACCGCGCGTCGGTGTTGGTGGTGGAGCCGACCGTGATCGCCTCGGTGACCCGGGCCGGCGAGGTGTTGCAGGCGTTCGCGCCGTTGTCGTTGCCGGCGGCCAGGCCGTACGTGATGCCGGCGTTGATCGAGTTGCGGACCGCCGTGTCGAGGGTGGTGTCCGCGCCGCCGCCGAGGCTCATGTTGGCCACCGCGGGCTTGACCGCGTTCCGGGTCACCCAGTCGACACCGGAGACGACCCCGGCGGTGGTGCCGCTGCCGGAGCAGTTGAGCACCTTGACCGCGACCAGTTGCACACCCTTGGCCACCCCGTAGGACGAGCCGCCGACGGTGCCGGCGACGTGGGTGCCGTGACCGTTGCAGTCGGTGTTGTTGGTGTCGACGGTGTTCGTACCCCAGGTGGCCCGGCCACCGAAGTCGTTGTGCGTGGTCCGGATGCCGGTGTCGATGATGTACGCCCGGACGTTCGAGGCCGTGTTCGGATAGGTGTACGAGTTGTTCAGCGGCAGGTTCCGCTGGTCGATCCGGTCCAGGCCCCAGGACGGCGGGTTCGTCTGGGTGCCGGAGATCGTCACGGTGTGGTTCTGTTCCACGTACGCCACGGCGGGATCGGCGGCGATCCGGGCGGCGGCCGCCGCGCCGACCCGGACCTCGAAGCCGCGCAGCGCGGCGGTCCAGGTGTGCGCGATGGTGCCGCCGTGCCGGGCGCGCAGCCGCTGTGCGGTGTCGCCCACGCTGCCCGGGGCGACGACGTTGTCCTTCAGGACGACCAGGTAGCTGTCGGCCACCGCAGTGGCCCCGCCAGCGTTCCGGACCGCCCCGGTGGGTTCCGCGGCCAGGGCGGGACTGGCCGCCGTGACCAGCGCCAACGCGGTCATACCGACAAGTGCGGACCTGTGTGGGAGAGCCATCTCCCTACCTCCCTCCGACCGGCGCACGTCCGCCAGCGAGGCCCTGGCTGATCGACGCCTGCCGATTGGTGAGAGGCTAGGTCAGAGATTGAGAAATGTGAAGATGTCGATTTATTGATAGCGTTGGTGGGATGGCCCCTACGGGGACGCGTACGGGACGAACCGGGGTGCCGCCCCGGATTCGGGGCAGGTCGACCTGGACCAGGCTGAGAGGCATGGCCGACCAGCTCACCGTACTGCTCCCCGTCGCCGCCGTGTGGGCAGCCGCCGGCGTCGTGGCGGACGGACTGCCCCGGCTGGATCGCGCCCGCGCGCTGCGTCGGCGTACCGGATGGTTGTCCGCGCTGACCCTGACCGGCCTCGCCCTGACGGCAACCGTCCTGGTCCTAGGCCTGGAGAGTGCCGGGCGAACGGTGGCCGACCGGGCCGCCGCCGGGCTCGCCCTCGCGGCCGGCCCGGCGCTGGCCGTCGCGGTCTGCACGGTCCGGCGGGTACGGCGCCTGCGGGCCGGCGCGGGCGTCTTCGCCAACGCGCCGGACACTCCGGCACCACACGGGTTACGGGCCGCCGCGGCGCACCCGCTGATCGGGCTGCCGATCCAGGTGACCGCACTCGCCGTCCTGCCGGCGGTGGCCTCGGCGGCCGGCGTCGACCTGCTCGCGGCACCGGCCGTGACCGGGCCGGCCAGCACCGTCGGCGTGCTCGGCGTCACCGCGATCGGGGTACGCCACGCGCTGCGGCACAACCGGCTCGCCGAGCGCGCCATCTCGCCGGCGGCCACCGGGTCATCGCGACCGGCCGGCTCCCTGCACGTATAGCAGTTCGAGGATCGCCCGGGTCGCCTCGAACCAGCGGTCCAGCCAACCGGGCGGCGGCACGCTGCCCTTCGGCGGCAACTCCATCAGCAGGCCACGCAGCAGCGGGTGGTCCACCAGGGAATCGTTCTGCTCCAGCTGCCAGGCGCTCGGCGGGAACGACGGCTCGGTGAGCGGATTGGGATCCAGGGACGGCAGGGTGAGCGGCGGGGATGCCTGCTCCGGGGCGGTGCCGTCCCGGCCGCCGACCTCGGCGTCGGCGGAACCCACCTCGGTGAGGACCGTGTCCCGGCGCGCCCCGCGGTACTTGCCGCCGAACCGCTCAGGCTTGCCCGGGCCGTTGGTGAGATTCTCTGAACCGATCGTCGTCATCCGTCTCGCCTGCCTCGTTCGGTTGCCGATCCGTGCGGTTCAACGAGGCGGAACGGAAGTGGCGACGGGTGGGCCCGACCGACCCGGCCGGGGCACACGAAATGGTCCCGCCCGGCCACTTTGCCGGACGGGACCACGTTCATCGTTCCGGGTTGCCGGATCAGTCCCGGGCGAAGGCTCCGTCCCTGGCACCGGCGACGAAAGCGTGCCAGTCACCCGGGGCGAAGACCAGGGCCGGGCCCGTCTTGTCCTTTGAATCCCGGACGCCGACCGCCCCGGTCACGTACGCGACCTCCACGCAGTTGTCACAGTTCGGCCCGCTCTTCGAGCTCTTGAACCAGGTCGCCTGCGTCAGGTCCACGGGGAACTTCTTGGTCGCCATTTCCACAACGGCTCCTCTGCCAGTTTTGCGATGTGAGCGATGGATTCCTCCGGGCGTGTGGCCGCCGCTCGAATGTGATCGAAGATGAAGCTGTACTTCTGCAGTTCGTCGCTCTTCTCGAGGAAAAGCCCACCCGTGGCGTTCTCCGCGTACACGACATCGGGATCACTCGGTTCGGGAAAGCTGAGGATCGTG
Source organism: Micromonospora eburnea (assembly GCF_900090225.1). Classification (NCBI taxonomy): domain Bacteria; kingdom Bacillati; phylum Actinomycetota; class Actinomycetes; order Micromonosporales; family Micromonosporaceae; genus Micromonospora; species Micromonospora eburnea. Next base: position 7,142,719 of record NZ_FMHY01000002.1, on the reverse strand, counting down.
AAGGTCCCGTCCATGCCAGCGTGCGCGCCCACCTCGAAGGGCAGGACCTGCAACGTCACGTTCGGCAGTTCGGCCACCTCCACCAGCCGCTTGAGCTGGCCACGCATCACCACGTCGCCGCCAACCGGCCGACTCAACACCGCCTCATCGAGCACCACCCACAGATCGACCGGATCGTCCTGAGTCAGCAACGACTGACGGCCCAGACGGACACGGACACGTTGTGCGACCTGTTCCGCACTGAAGTCCGGCCGAGCGGCCCGGATCATTGCGCTCGCGTACTCCTCGGTCTCCAGCAGGCCCGGCACGACCTGCTGCTCATACGCCCGGATCGAGCTGGCCGCCGCCTCCAGCCCCACGTACGCCCCGACCAGCACCGTGCTGTACGGATGCCACCAGCCCTTCTGCCGGGCCTCACGGGCAATCTGCACCAGCTCGTCGCTCTCGGCGCCCACCACCCCGTAGATGCGGAGCATGTCCCGCACGTCCCGTGGGGTGGCGGTGGTGTGACCGGTCTCGATGCGGGAGATCTTCGAGGCCGAGCATTCCAACTGCTCCGCCACGGCCTCGATGGTGATGCCGGCGTTCTCCCGCTGGCGGCGGAGTTCCGCCCCCAGTCGCCGACGCCGGATGGTGGGGCTGCGTCGCACGCTCACGACGCCGCTCCGCGGGTTGCTGGACGGGGATGACGGCTCCTCGCGCTCACCCGACTACCTCCGGTCGACCGCGCCCGGTTCCACACCCGCCGGGGGCGCGACCGGCTTATGGCGGGCGATCGTTCGCGGCAGGGGTGGTGCCGGTGGTCGACCGGCCGCGGCGGGCGAAACCGGCGTCCAGTGTGCCGTCCCGGCACCGAACGCTTCAAGCGTCTCGTTCACGTGTCCCACTCACGTATCGGCAAAAGTCGACATGCAACTTGCATGTCGCACGTCCCTGGTGCAGTCTGTCGGTATGGCATGGGTTACTCACCGTCTCCGCATGATCTCTCGACGTGGTGACCCACGGGCCGTGGGACGGCGGGAGGGGAGCCGTCCCACGCCCCGCGACCTGCCCCGGGGCGATGACCTCGCCGCTGCACGCCAGCGTGGCTGCGGCGACGGGAGCGGTAACCGGGAGCAGCCGGGTGTTGGTCGGGTGACGATCCGCGACAGCGGATACGGCCCGACCACCACCGAACAACCTGATCAGCCGGCCCAGGAGGCGCGACCCCGTCACCGGGCCGACCTGTCCCCCGATCAGCCTTCGCCGGCACGCCCGCCGGCCGACCCTTTCCAGGAGCCCATGTGCATCCCCGCTCCGGTGACGTACTGCACGTGACTCGCGCGGCGAGTGTCCAGTTCCTTCGACCGATCACGTTCCGGGTGATCCGGGTGATCGACTGGCCGACCTACGACGGTTGGCTCTGGCTCGACGGCTACGAGTTGAACGCGGCGGGGGACGCGGTCAGCCGGCGGTCGATCTTCGTACAGCAGGCGGGGCTGCAACAGCTACAGACCGCCCCGGCACCGCGTCAGCACACCGTCCGGGCCCGGCGTCCGGTCGTCCGGACCCCGGTCCGGGTGGGCTGACCCCGCGATTGACCGGCCGGGGAGCGGGCCGCCGCCATAGAATCGGTACGCCCACCCCGGCAAAGTCACCACCCCGCGCGTCCCGGACCCTGAACCTGGGATGGTCATGGTCAATCTGCCCGCCGCGCGGCGGCACCACCGGTCCCCTGTCGGCTACGCCTTCGGGCTCCTCGCACTCCTCGGCGCCGCGACCGCACTCGCGCTCGTGGTCCGTCACCCGGCCCTCTCCGCCACCGAGCAGTTGACCGAGCCGGTACCGGCTCCCGAGATCACCGTGGCCGGCAAGGGCCCCGGGCCGGACAGCGACCCGGAGGAGGAACCCGGCTGGGCCGATACGCCGGACGCCGCCCTCGGCAACGAGGTGAACGCGCCGCCCACCCCCGGCCAGGCCGGCGGGGGCGCCGGAGAGGAAGCGCTGGCCGGCGCCGACGGCGTACGGGACACCACGAACATCAGTCTTTCACTGTTCTACTCCGGGCTGCTCGGCCTCGCCATCTCGCTGGCCGGGCTGGGGCTGGTCGGCACCAGACGCCGCCAGTGGTGACGGTCAGGGAGTCGGCGTGACCGTCGGGCCGGGCGTCATCGTGCTCGCGCCGATCGTCGGCGTACCGGCCTCGGCCACCACGATCCTGACCACCTGCCCCGGGACGACCAGCTCGCCAGCGGCCGGGTCGGTCTCGATCACCGTACCGGCCGGCTGGTCGGATATCCGCCCCTCCACGCGGTAGGGCACGTCCAGCCGGTCGAGGGCCGCCCGGGCGGCGGCTGCCGGCACCCCCACCAGCGGCGGCATCGGCACCTGGGTGGCCGTCGTGGGCGGGGTGCTTGCTGGAGTGGTCGCCGGCGAGGCGCTCGGCGCGGTGGTGGACGGCGCGACGCTGGTCGCCGGGGCGGTGCTCGGCACGGCCGAGGCGGAGGAAACCGGCCCGGCGTCCCGCTCCGTCGCCCGCAGCGACAGCCAGACCCCCAGCCCAATCAACGCGACCAGCACCAGCGCGAGGATCCCGAGCACTATCGGCATCCACCAGCGACGATCGGTCTGTTCCTCGGCGTACCACTCGGTGCCCGGCTCGGCATAGCCGGCCGGCCGCGGCGGCGGCACCCCGGCCCGACCCGACCAGGCTGCCGGGACGGCCTGCCGGCCGGTGACGTCCCCGCCATCGCGAGGCAGTGAACGGGTGGCGTCCGCCGGTTTCCGGCCGGTCGGGCCACCGGGGGTCGGCATGGCCCGGGTCGCGTCGGGGTCGGCCGCACGGCCGGCCACCCTGCTCGCGTCCGCGTCACCGCCGCTCGGCGCGTGGGGCGGCAGCGGCCGGGTGGCGTCGGCATCTCCGGCGGGTGGCTCCTGGCGGTCGTCGCTCATGGCACGTCCTCTCCCCACCGGGGCGGGCACCCTGGCCCTCGACCGTCCACGGTAGCGGTCCGGGGAGGCCATCGGCAGGCATCAGCGCGGCGAGCCACCGGTCACGGCGTCACGGGCGGGCTGGCCTCCGGATCCGTGGGCGGCTCGTCGCCGCAGGTCAGGGTGACCTTGTCGTTCCAGTGGGCGGTCGCGCCGGGCTCTGGTTCCTGGGCGGTGACCGGGCCGCGGCGCAGGGTTCGGTAGCTCGGGTAGAAGCCCGCCTCGACCAGGTCGTCGGCGGCGTCGCCGCACTCCTGGGCGACCAGGTCCGGTACGGGGAGGGCCGGCGCCGGGCCGGCGACCCAGAGGGTGACCGTGATGCCGCGGCGTACCGGCGTACCGGGCTCGGGAGAGGTGCGCTCGACGCCCCGGCCCGAGCCGGTGCCGAAGACGAGCCGCCAGCCGAGCTTGCGGTCCCGCAACTCCTGTCGGGCCCGCACGAAGTCGGTGCCCACCAGCTCGGGCACGGTCAGTCCACCGGCGGTGGTCGTCCGTACGGCGGTCGGACGCTGCTGCGGCGGGCTGGCCGACACCTTCGGCGTGGCGTCGCCCGACGGCGTCGGGGTGGTTACGCCGGACGCCGGCGGCGTGATCGGCTCCGCCTCTCCGGCGAGGATCCAGCCGCCGCTCGCCCCGATCACCGCCAACAGGACCACCGCGAGGCCGCCACCGAGAATCAGTCTCGTCCGGTTCGGCCCCTGTTCGGCGCCCGTCCCGGGGTCCGGGTACCCGTCGTCCGTCATCGCGTCCACCGCCTCATCCACCGGCGACCGTATCCGGCGCCGCCCAGCCTGTCGCGCGGTCGATCGCTCTCGTCCGACTCGCCGCACCGACCCTGGGACGCTACGCTCCCCGGCATGGCCAGACGGGGCTGGGGAGCATCGATCACCGCCGCGCTCGGTGTCGCCGCCGGTACGGGGGCCGCGCAGCTCGGCTTCGGCTACGGACTGGGCATCATCAACTGGACGCCGGCCGGTGCCGTCCGGGCCGAAGCGGCCTGGGTGGCGAGCCTCGCCTGGGCGACCTGGATCTCCGCCACCTCGGTGGTCGCCGGTGCGATCTGCGCCCACCGGCTGCGGGGTGGGGACGGCCAGGAGCCGGGTGGCCCGCTGCGGAAGCTCGGCCTGGCGGCCGGGGCCACGGTCGGCGCGCTGATCACTGTGCTGCTGGTCGCGGTGCCGGCCCGCGCGGCACGGGTGCCGGACACGTCCGCGCCGCAGGCCGTCGCCGCCGGGTACGCCGCCATCGGGCTGCTGATCGGGCTGCTCCTGGCCATGTGGGCGCTGCACATCCGGGCGGTCGCCACCAACCTCGTCGCCACCACCGGCTGGCTCTGGCTGCTCGCGGTGGTGTCGGTGGTCGACGGGGTGCTCTCCGGCCGCGGCCTGACCACCGCCCAGCTCGGCATCTGGCAGATCAGCGCGGACCGCGACAGTTTCTGGATCCGGGACTACTTCTACTGGCCCGGGGCACTGTTCGCGCTGGGCTCCGCTCTGGTGATCGGCGCGCTGGCGGCCCGGCGTACCGCCCGGGTGCCGGAGCAACGGGTCGGTACGGCGGCCTCCGGCGCGGCCGGACCGCTCCTCGTCGCGCTCGCCCACCTGCTGGCGGTGCCGAGGCTCGCGGCGATCGAAGCCGAGCAACTGTCGGCCCAGCTGTTCGCCCCGTACGCGGTGGTCGCCGGGGTCGGGGGCTCGGTGCTGGTGGCCGCGCTGGCACAGCGGGCCGAACAGCGGGCCGCCGTCCGCGCCGGGCTGCCCCTGCCCCGCCAGCGCACCTGGGAGCACGACCTCGCCACCGACGGAGCCGACCGGCCGGCCGTCGACGAAGAGCCCGCGGTCGAGGTGGCAACGGTCGGCGGGCCGGCCGCCGCAGTGGCCGGCGGGCCGACCGCGGCGGCAGCGCCGGACGGAAAAGCGGCCCGGGGGCCGGAGGAAGCCTCCTCGTCGGGTCCCGCCACCACCCGTCGGGGCCGGGCCACCCCGCCCCGGCGCGCCTCGGGCTCGTCCGGCGGGGCGAGCACCCCGGCAGCCGCCAGCGATGACGCCGGGACGCCAACGGCGCCCTCCGGCGGCCCGGCGACGGACGCCCGGACGGCGAGCCGCCCGGCGACGACCGGCCCGGCGACGACCGGCCCGGCAACCGGCGGCCCGGCGACGGACGCGCCGGCCGGCACCGCCGCGACCGGTGACCCGGGCGACGGTGGGCCCGCGCCGAAGCGTCGCCGCGGTCGCTGACCCGGAAGCGGCATCCGCCGACGGTCAGTCGACCGGCCAGGTGTGCACCGGCTCATTGCTGCCCTGGAGCTGCGCGTAGCGCTGGAGCATGTGGTGCAGGGCGGCGCACCGGTCCAGGCCCCGGCGCCGCTCGGCCGCCCACACCATCTCGGTCTGCCAGGCGGCGCCGTTGCGGCCCGTACGACAGCGCTGCTCGATGACACCGAGGAGGCGGTCCCGCTCGGCCGGGGCGACGCCGAACCCGTCCAGCCCCTGCGCGGCCTTGGGCAGGAGGACGTCGAGCACGAGCTTGGTCACCGGCACCTCGCCGAGCCGGGGCCAATACATGACGGCGTCCAGGCCCCGCCGGGCGGCGGCTTGGAAGTTCTCCTCGGCGGAGCTGAAGGTGAGCTGGCTCCAGATGGGACGGTCCGCCTCGGCGAGGGCCCGGGCGAGCCCGAAGTAGAAGGCACCGTTGGCCAGCATGTCGACCACCGTCGGCCCGGCCGGCAGCACCCGGTTCTCCACTCGCAGGTGCGGGCGACCGTCCATGATGTCGTAGACGGGCCGGTTCCAGCGGTAGACCGTGCCGTTGTGCAGCCGCAGCTCGGCCAGCTCGGGCACCCCACCGGCGTGCAGCACCTCGACCGGGTCCTCGTCCTCGACGATCGGCAGCAGTGGCGGGAAGTAGCGGACGTTCTCCTCGAACAGGTCGAAGATCGAGGTGATCCAGCGTTCTCCGAACCACACCCGGGGGCGTACGCCCTGGGCCTTGAGCTCGTCGGGACGGGTGTCGGTGGCCTGCTGGAAGAGGGCGATCCGGGTCTCCGCCCAGAGCTGCCGGCCGTACAGGAACGGCGAGTTCGCGCCCACCGCGACCTGGGGGCCGGCGATGGCCTGGGACGCGTTCCAGTAGTCGGCGAAGCTGTCCGGCGCGACCTGGAGGTGGAACTGGAGACTCGTGCAGGCGGCCTCGGGGGCGATCGAGTCGTTGTGCGTCTGCAACCGCTCGACACCGCGGATGTCCAGTTCGAAATCCTCGCCCCGGGCACCGACGATCTGGTCGTTGAGCGCCCGGTAGCGCTCGTCGGTGGAAAGGTTGTCGGCGATCAGGTGCCGCTCGGTGAGGGTGGGCAGGATGCCGACCAGCACCAGCTTCGCGTCCGACCGGGACGCCCGCTCGTCGGCGCGGGCGAGGCTGTTGCGCAGGTCCCGCTCGTAGTCGCCGAAGCCGGTGCCCTCGATGAGCCGGGGCGGCGTGTTCAGCTCCAGGTTGAACTGGCCCAGCTCGGTCTGGAAGAGCGGGTCCGCGATGTCGGCAAGGATCTTCTCGTTACGCATGGCCGGCTCGGCGGCGGAGTCGACCAGATTCAGCTCGATCTCCAGCCCGGTCATCGGGCGGTCGGCGTCGAAGCCGAAGTCGTCCAGCATCAGTGCGAAGACGTCCAGGCATCGCCGTACCTTCTGCCGATAGCGGACCCGGTCCTCCCGGGAGAAGGCGCCCTGCTCGACGTCTCTGCCCATGTGTCCTCCCGGCGCGAGATGCGACGGAACTTCCGTTCCGGAACGCAAGTGAGCCTTCACGTTATGTGCGCCCGGGCATCGGTACCAGGGGCCGGGCACAGGTCAGTTCTCCTACCCAGCCGGATCCCGCCGGACCCGGGTCGCCAGGAGCCCATAACGTGACAGATCTCGCACCTGCTCCACGTACGACGAACGGGCCCGCGTCGTCGTCACCGACGCGGGCCCGGGGGTCGTGCGGGCGGTCAGGCCTGGCGAATGGCCTCGCCCTCGATCTCGATCTTCACCTTCTTGCCGACCACGACGCCGCCGGTCTCCAGGGCGACGTTCCAGGTCAGGCCGAACTCCTCACGGTCGATCTCGGTGCTCGCCGAGAAGCCGAAGATGTCCTGGCCGTACGGGCTGCGGCCGACGCCCTCGAACTCGACCTCCAGCTCCACCGGGCGGGTGACGTCCTTGATGGTCAGCTCGCCGGCGAGGACGAACTCGTTGCCGTCGCGGGACTTCACACCGGTGCTGCGGAACTCCAGCGTCGGGAACTTCTCGGCGTCGAGGAAGTCGCCGCTGCGCAGGTGCGCGTCGCGGTCGGCCTGGCTGGTGTTGATGCTCGCCGCCTGGATGGTGGCGGTCACCGAGGACTGCATGGGGTCCTCGCCGATCGTGATCGTGGCGGTCGCGTCGGCGAACTCACCGCGTACCTTGCTGACCATCATGTGCCGCGCGACGAACCCGACGCGCTTGTGAGCCGCGTCCAGCTGGTACGTGCCGGCAGCGGGGATGGTGAGGCCGTCCCACTCGCGGGTAACCGCTTCGGTGCTGCTGGTCATGGTGCTGTCCTCCAGGGGAGATCGTTTAGTAACCCAACGACTGACTAAGCAACTATAGGCACGGCAATATTTCCCGTGTCAAGTATTGCTACCATGGCAGCGTGGACCAGAACGTGTTCGACGATCCCCGGATCACCGCCGTCGGCCTCCTCGTCGAGGCGCACGCCGGGCTGTCGGCCCGGTTCGCCGCCCAGTTCGAGGAGCACGGCCTCTCCCCCGTCGAGTTCGAGGTGCTCATGCGGCTTGCCCGCTCACCCGGCAATCAGCTACGGATGACCGATCTGTCCGCCCAGACGTCCCTCTCCACCAGCGGGGTGACCCGGGTCGTCGACCGGATGGAGCGTGACGGGCTGCTCCGGCGCCGGGCCTGCCCCTCCGACCGGCGCAGTTCGTACGCGGTGGTGACCGCCGCCGGCCTGACCCGGCTGGACGAGACTCTGCCGGGGCACCTGCGGATCATCGAACAGTGGTTCACCGGCCAGCTCGAACCAGCCGCGCTGGAGGCGCTCCTCGACGGCCTGCGCCGGGTTCGCGACGCCGTCCACCCGGGGGCGACCGCCGGGAGCACCTGCCCCGCACCGGCCGACGAGCCCGGCGCGGCCGGCTGCTGAGGCGAGCCGGTCCACTCCGGTTGCGGCATGTGGGGCATCCGGCCGCCGGGGCACCGCGACCTGCCGCATCCCGACCGCCCCGGAGGCATCCTTGCCGGGCACCGGCAGAAAGACCGGCAGAACCAGCCGGCAGCAGGCGCTAACCACCACATAAACGTACGAATACCCCAAGCTCCCCGGATAGGCTTTCCAGCAAGCGGGGGCGCACCGGGGGGTGCCGGCGCGAGCGATGAGCGAGGGGCAACACCAGGGGGCTGCTTCGCTCGCGCCACCCCCGCCCCACTCACCACCTCCACGACCCGCCCGGCGGCCGCAGCCCCACGGCGTCGCCGCGCACGGTCCGGACCGCCGGCTCAGCCAGCTCCCTGCCGGCCGCGCAGTCCGCGACGGGCCACCAGCGCGTAGAGCAGGTCCTCCTCCCGGGGCAGCAGCCCGATCCCGCTGGATCGTCGCGCCCGGTCGAGCCGGTCCAGCACGGCCAGGTCGACCGTGCTCACGGCCAGCCCGACCAGCGCCTCGATCACATCTCGCCGGTTCCGCCCACCGCCGGTCGCCGCGTCGGCCGCCGCGGCGTACCACTCGGTCGCCAGTTCACGGTCGCCGCGGTGCAGCGCGAGATGCCCCTCGATCAGCGCGCACACCGCGTCCTCCGGCCGGCGGCCGGGCTCCTCCCCGGCCGGCCCGGCACCGGGCTGCTCCACGCCGCCCCCGCCCGATGGCGGGCGCTGCCCGGGAACCGGCAGGGTGGGTCGCAGTTCGGCGGCCACCGCAAGGGCCTCGGCGGCGCGCCCGTCCTGGGCGAGCGCCAGCCCCACCGTGCCGAGCACCCGGCGGCGGTCCCCCGGATCACCCAGTTCGACGAGGGCCGCCGCCACCCGCCGCCCCTGCTGCACGGCGTCGGCAAACCGGCCCTCCAGGCGATGCACCTCGGCGAGATTGGCCCGGGCCAGCATCCGTAGCCGCTGCTCCCCGGACTGAGCGGCCAGCCGCTCCATGGCGGCCAGTCGGCGCCGGGCCCCGGCCAGGTCACCGACCCGTACGTCGTGCCAGGTCAGGTGCGCCTGGGCAACGGCCATGTCACGGGTCCGGCCCTGCCGGGTGGCCAGTTCCAGCACCGCCTCGGCCTGCTGTCGGGCCTCGTCGTGGCCACCCACGGCGGGCAGCAGCGCACCGAGCACCATACGGGCCGACAACTCCCCGGCCACCTCCCCGGCCGAGCGGAAGGTGGCCAACGCGGCGCGGGCCGCGGGTAACTCCTCCGCGCCGGCGTCGTGCTCCACGGCGAGCTGAGCCGCCCCCAGCTGAGCCCAGGCCCGCAGCACCGGATCGACGTCGGCGGTACGCGGGTCGGCCAACAACCGGCGCAGCCATCGCCGGCCGGAGACGTCCCGCCCCCGCAGCCGCCACCAGCGGGGCAGCGCCGCCGCGAGCCGCAGCGCGGTCACCGGATCGTCCTCGGCGGCTTGCGTCAGGGCTGCGGTGATGTCGCCGGTCGCCTCGTCCAGCAGGTGTGCCGCGGCGGACAGGTCCGTCCCGGCCAGGTTCGGGGCGACGCGGGCCACCATCGCGGCGACCACGAGGGCGTGCCGGCGCCGGATCCGGCCCAGCTCGCCCTCGCCGACGGCCTGCTCGGCGGCGAAGTCGCGTACCGCGTCCAGGAGGCGGAACCGGAACGGCCCGTTGCCCCGGACGCTGACCAGGCCGAGTTCGAGCAGCCGGTCCAGCAGTGGCACGGCGTCCCGGCGTGGGCCACCATCGGCGAGCAGATCCTCGGCCAACTCCACCGACCAGCGGTTACGGAACGCCGAGAGCCGGCGCAGCGCCGCCCGCTCCTCCGGCGCGAGCAGGCGGTAGCTGGTCGCCACCGCCTCGCGCAGGGTGACCGTGCCCGCCGTACGGTCCTCGGGCGTCCAGCCCGGACGGCCGGCGGTGGCGAGATCGAGAACCCGGTCGCCGTACCGGTCGAGCAGTTCCGTGACGTCGAGGATCCGGCCACGCGCGGCCATCAGCTCGATGGCCAGCGGCAGGCCGCCGAGGCGACGGACCAGCGCGGCGAGCGCCGGCAGCTCGGCCGGGGCCGGTGGTTCCCGGCGGACCTGGGCGAGCCGGGCGGTGAACAGCGCCGCCGCCGGCCAGCGGGCCAGCTCGGCCGGGTCCGCCGGCACCGCCCCGACCGGCGGCACGTCGAGCGGCGCGACCGGCCGGACCAGCTCGCCGGGAAGGCCGACCGGGCGCCGGCCGGTCACCAGCACGCGCAGCGTGGGTGCCGCGGCGACCAGCGCCCGCAGCGCCTCCGCCACCGACCCGGGTGCCCGTTCCACCGCGTCCAGCAGCAGCAACGCCGGTCGGCCACCGAGCCGGGTGGCGAGGTCGGTGAGCCGGTTCACGCCCAGCACCGCCTCCGACGCGGCCAGCACGTCGGCCGCGTCCGAGCCTTCGCCGACCAGCACCCCGGCGACGCCGGCCGGATGCTCGGCGGCCACCGCGTGCGCGACGGTGAGGGCGAGCGCGGTCTTGCCGACACCGGCCAGGCCGACCAGGCTCACCACCGGATGCTCGGCACCCAGCAGGGCGGCCACCTCGGCGACGTCCCGATCCCGGCCGATCAGCGGGACCGGCTGCGGCAGCGCGATCGACGTACCGGATCCGGTGGTGGCGGAGCCGGTGACCGGGAGGTGCCGTGCGGGCGGGTGCGGCGCGGCGGCGGTGAGGTGCCGCCCACCTGGGGGTGGCCCGGCGGCACTGAGTTGCCGTCCGGCCGGGGTGGGCCGGGCCGCGGCGCGGAACGCCTGCCGGGCGTCGTCGGTCAGGCCGAGGGCGTCGGCGAGTAGGTCGACGGTGGTGCGCTGGGGCCGCGCCGACCGGCCCCGCTCCAGATCACGGACGGTCCGCACTCCGACGCCGGCCCGGCCGGCCAGCTCGGCCTGGGTGAGACCGGCGGCGAGTCGGTGCCCGCGCAGCAGATCGGGCAGAAGCATACGACCATCCGGGCTCCGTGAAGGATCATGATCCGGAGTCATGGGCACGAAGAGTACGGACAGGGTGTGACCGTCCACAGCTGATCGTCGTTCAACCGACCGTCCCGTGCGGATATCCGACAGATCCCCGAACTCGGAGACGGTGTTAAGCGGGGCCCCTTGCTACGCACGAGGCGTTAACAAGGGGCCCCTCCTTCCTCACATGCCGAGGTCGCGGGCGATGACCATGCGCTGCACCTCGCTGGTGCCCTCGCCGATCTCCAGGATCTTCGAGTCCCGCCAGAAGCGGGCCACGGGGTACTCGTTCATGAAGCCGTAGCCGCCGTGGATCTGGGTGGCCTCCCGGGCGTTGTCCACCGCGATGGTGCTGGCGTGCAGCTTGGCAATCGCGGCCTGCCGCTTGAACGGCTCGCCGGCCAGCATCCGGGCGGCGGCGTCGTAGTAGGCCAGCCGGGCGGTGTGCGCCTTCAGCTCCATGTCGGCAATCTTGAACTGGATCGCCTGGTAGTTGCCGATCGGCTGGCCGAAGGCCTGGCGCTCCTTCGCGTACCGGATCGACTCGTCGACGCAGCCCTGGGCGAGGCCGACGGCCAGGGCGGCGATGGCGATCCGCCCCTCGTCGAGGATACGCAGGAACTGGGCGAAGCCCCGGCCACGCTCGCCGAGCAGGTTGGCCGCGGGCACCCGGCAGTCGTCGAAGGTCAACTCGTGGGTGTCCGAGGCGGTCCAGCCGACCTTGGAGTAGCCGGGCGCGACGGTGAAGCCGGGCGTACCCGACGGGACGATGATGGTGGACAGCTCCTTCGAGCCGTCCGGCCTCGTCCCGGTGACCGCGGTGACGGTGACCAGCGCGGTGATGTCGGTGCCCGAGTTGGTGATGAACGCCTTCGAGCCGTTGATCACCCACTCGTTCGTCCGCTCGTCCAGCACCGCCCGGGTCTGGGTGCCGCCCGCGTCCGAGCCGAAGCCCGGCTCGGTCAGCCCGAAGGCGGCCAGGGCCTCGCCGCTGAGCAGCTTCGGCAGCCACCGCGCCTGCTGCTCGTCGGTGCCGAACCGGTAGATCGGCATCGCGCCCAGGGAGACCGCGGCCTCCAGGGTGATCGCCACGCTGGAGTCGACCCGGGCCAGTTCCTCCAGGGCCAGGCAGAGCGCGAAGTAGTCGCCGCCCATGCCGCCGTGCTGCTCGGGAAAGGGCAGGCCGAACAGACCCATTTTGCCCATCTGGCGGATGATCTCGTATGGGAAGGTGTGCTGCTCGTAGTGCTCGGCGACGGCCGGCGCCACCACCTCTCGGGCGAAGTCCCGCACGCTCTCCCGCAGCGCCTCTTGCTCCTCGCTGAGCCGGAAGTCCATCTGATCCTCCTATGTGGATGGTCCGCCGGGCGCTCGTGACGCCGGGACGGAACCGCTGCCTCGGGCCGGTTCGCGGTCGGGTCAGACCGGGGTGACGCCGTGCCGGCGCCGGGAGAACCGGCGGTCCTTGCCACGCGCCGCGGCGAACCGGCGCACCAGCTCCGCACGCAGCTCGTGCGGCTCGACGATGGCGTCCACCACCAGCTCGCTGGCGAGCCGGACGATGTCGATGTCCCGCTCGTACTCCTCGCGCTTCGCGGCGACGAAGGCGGCCCGCGCGGACTCGTCCTCGATCGCGGCGATCTTGTTGGCGTACACCGCGTTGACCGCCGCCTCCGCGCCCATCACCGCGATCTTGGCGGTGGGCAGCGCGATGGTCGCGTCCGGCTCGAAGCCCGGGCCGGCCATCGCGTAGAGGCCGGCGCCGTACGCCTTCCGGACCACCACGCAGATCTTGGGTACGGTCGCCTCGGAGATCGCGGTGATCATCTTGGCGCCGTGCCGGATGATGCCCTGCTTCTCCACCGCGCTGCCGACCATGAACCCGGGCACGTCCGAGAGGAACAGCAGCGGGACGTTGAACGCGTCGCAGAGCTGCACGAAACGGCTCGCCTTGTCGGCCGAGTCAACAAAGAGCACCCCGCCCTTGAACATCGAGTTGTTGCCGACCACGCCGACGACCTCGCCGTTGAGCCGGCCGAAGCCGATGGTCAGCTCCTTGGCCCAGAGCGCCTGGATCTCGAAGAAGCTGCCCTCGTCGACCAGGCCCTTGATGTAGCGGCGCATGTCGAACGCCTGCCGCTCGCTCGCCGGCACGAGGGCGGCCAGGTCGGCCTTCTCCGGCGCGGGCACGGCCTCGGCGGCGGGCGGCTCCTGCGTCCAGTTCGCCGGCAGGTACGACAGGTAGCGCCGGACCACGTCGAGCGCCTCGGCCTCGGTCTTGCAGAGGAAGTGCCCGACGCCCGACTCGGCGCAGTGCACCTTCGCCCCGCCCATCGCCTCCAGCGTGGTCTTCTCGCCGGTGACCATCTCGACCATCCGGTCGGAGCCGAGGTACATGCTGGCGTTGCCGTCCACCATGGCCACCACGTCGCAGAACGCCGGGATGTACGCCCCGCCGGCCGCGCTCGGCCCGAACAGGGCGCAGACCTGCGGGATGGAGCCCGAGGCGCGGACCTGGTTCCAGAAGATCTTCCCGGCGCCACGCCGGCCGGGGAACAGCTCGACCTGGTCGGTGATCCGGGCACCGGCCGAGTCGACCAGGTAGACCATGGGCACGCCGGTGGAGTACGCCCGCTCGATGATCCGGATGATCTTCTCGACGGTACGCGCGCCCCAACTGCCGGCCTTCACCGTGGAGTCGTTCGCCATCAGGCAGACCTGCCGGCCGTCGATGGTGGCGGTGCCGGTGACCACGCCGTCGGCGGGAAGCCCTTCGGCCATCGCGTTCGCGTAGAGACCGTCCTCGACGAAGGAACCCTCGTCGACCAACAGCGCGACCCGCTCGCGGGCGAACAGCTTGCCCTTGGCGGCGTTCGCCGCGTGGTACTTGTCCGCACCACCGGCCTTGGCGCGCTTGCGCAGCTGCTCCAGAGCCTCACCGTCGAGCGTCACGCCAGACTCCCTCGCCACCAGCCGCCTCGCGAGCGGACCCACCGACCTGAACGATCGTTAGGTTAGCGCATCGAGGCGACGGGCGGCTACCCGGCCAACCCGCGCCCAGATATTGATACTTGACTATTAATGGCCGTAGGCTCCGGGTACCCCGAAACCTCCGGATTGGAGTGAGTCATGACCTCACGAATCAGCCGGTTCGCGGTCGCGGCGGTCGCCACGACCGTCGCCACCATCGGCGTCGCGGTCGTCAACCCCTCGCCCGCAGCCGCCGCCATGACGATCTGCTACAACACCAGCCAGGCGCCGAACTACGCCAGCATCGCCAACCAGGCCGCCACCATCTGGAACAACGCCACGACGAACCTGACGCTCACGGCGAACTGCGGCACGAACCTCCGGATCTACCAGATCACCGGCGGTGGCTCGTACGCCGTCCGGACCAGCCTCGGAAACGGCCGGGTCTACATCGACACCCAGCAGGCCCAGCAGTACAGCCCGCTGCGGATCATGACCCACGAGATCGGGCACATCCTCGGCCTGCCGGACAACTACAACGGGAACTGCGCGATCCTGATGTCCGGCGGCAGCGCCGGCACAAGCTGCACGAACCCGTACCCGAGCACCACCGAGGCGGACCGGGTCAGCAGCCTCTTCGCCGGCACCCTCAGCGCCACCGAGCGCACCGCGGACAGCACCGGGACCACGGTCTTCCAGGACAGCTGGCCGGCCCCCCTCATGACGGTCGGCTGACCGGCGGTACGCGTCGGAGGGGCCGGCCCAATGCCGGCCCCTCCGCTGCTCACTAGCCCGCCAGGCGGGTGCGGGGGCCGGCGCGCAGGACGCCGCTCGGCAGCTTCTTGCCGACCAGTTCCTCGGCCAACTCGGCGACCTCGATCAGGGCGTCCAGGTCGATCCCGGTCTCGACGCCCATGTCGTGCAGCATGTGCACGGCCTCCTCGGTGGCCAGGTTGCCGCTGGCCCCCGGGGCGTACGGGCAGCCACCGAGGCCACCGACGCTGGCGTCGAACTCGGTGACGCCCAGCTCCATGGCCGTCAGCAGGTTCGCCAGGGCGGTGCCCCGGGTGTTGTGGAAGTGCAGCAGCACCGGGATGTGGGCGTTGCGGTCGCGTACCGCGGTGATCAGCTCACGGACCCGTCGGGGCGTACCCATGCCGGTGGTGTCGCCGAAGGCGACCCGGTCGGCGCCGTCGCGGACCACGCGGTCGACGATGCCGGCGACCCGCCGCGGGTCGACGTCCCCCTCGTACGGGCAGCCGAAGCTGGTCGCGATGATCACCTCGGCCCGCGCGCCGGCACCGTGCAGCAGGTCGATCAGCTCGGCGATGTCGTCCAGCGACTCATCCGTCGAGCGGTTGACGTTGCGGCGGTTGTGCGTGTCGCTGGCCGAGACCACCACCTCGATCTCGGTGAAGCCGGCGGCCAGGGCGCGCTGCGCGCCACGGGTGTTCGGAACCAGCGCGGAGTAGCGCAGCCCCTCGGCCTTGGCGGCCCGCCGCCACACCTCGTCGGCGTCGGCCATCTGCGGGATCGCCTTCGGGTGCACGAAGGAAACCGCCTCGATCCGCTTGACGCCGGTGCCGGAGAGGGCGTCGAGCAGCCGCACCTTGGCGTCGGTCGGGATCGGATCCTCGTTCTGGAGCCCGTCCCGGGGCCCGACCTCCCGGATCGACACGAAGTCCGGCAGTTCCGCCATAAGGGGTCACCTCACTGTGACGGTGTTACGTGATGGGTCCTTCCAGCATGTCACCCGGGAGGGTCAGCGCATGCGGGAGACGATGCCGGTGTCGTAGTCGCCGGAGAGGAACTCCTCGTTCTCCAGCAGCTCGGCGAAGAAGGGGACGTTGTTCTTCGGACCGACGATCTCGAACTGGGCCACCGCCGCCCGCGCCCGCTCGACGGCCTCGGTGCGGTCCCTGCCGCTCACGATCAGCTTCGCCATCAGGCTGTCGTAGAACGGGGTCACCGTGTTTCCGGCGACGTAGCCGGAGTCGACCCGTACGCCCTCGCCGGTGGGCTCGTTCCAGGTGGTGATCGCACCCGGGCCGGGAAGGAACCGCTTCGGGTCCTCGGCGTTGATCCGCAGCTCGATGGCGTGCCCGCGCGGCGCGAGCGCGTCCGGGTCGAAGGTCGGGGCCAGGCCGGCGGCCACCCGCAACTGCTCCTCCACCAGGTCGACGCCGTAGACGTACTCGGTGACCGGGTGCTCGACCTGAAGCCGGGTGTTCATCTCCAGGAAGAAGAATTCCTCGGAGCCGGAGCCATCCCCATCGAGGTCCCGCTGGCGCGGGACCAACAGGCACTCCACCGTCCCGGCGTTGCGGTAGTTGACCGCCTCGCCGGCCCGGACCGCCGCGGCCAGGAACCGCTCGCGCAGCTCGGGGGAGACCGCCGGGGACGGCGACTCCTCGACCAGCTTCTGGTTGCGGCGCTGCACCGAGCACTCCCGCTCGCCGAGGGCGACCACCCGGCCGTCCGCCAGGCCGAGGATCTGCACCTCGACGTGGCGTACCCGGGGGAAGTAGCGCTCGATCAGCACCGAGCCGTCGCCGAACATCCGCTCGGCGAACGAGCGGACCTTGTCGTACTCGGTGCGCAGCGCGGCCTCGTCGGCGGCGACGCCCATGCCCATGCCGCCGCCACCGGCCGCGGCCTTGACCATCACCGGGTAGCCGATCGCCGCGGCGGCGGCGATCGCCGCGTCCAGGTCGGCCGCCGGGTCGGTGGTGCCGGGCGCGACCGGCACGCCCGCCGCCGCCATCAGGTTCCGGGCGTTGATCTTGTCACCCATGGCGGTGATCGCGTCCGCGCCGGGCCCGACCCAGATCAGGCCACTGGCCTCGACGGTACGCGCGAAGTCCGCGTTCTCGGAGAGAAAGCCGTAGCCGGGGTGGATCGCCTGGGCGCCGGTCGACTTGGCGGCGGCGAGGATGGCCTCGACGTTCCGGTAGCTCTGCGCCGGGTTGGCGGGGCCCACGCAGACCGCCTCGTCCGCCTCGGTCACGAACGGCAGGCCGGCGTCGGCCTCGGAGTGCACGGCGATCGCTCGGATTCCGAGCCGCCGCGCGGTACGGATGATCCGGCGGGCGATCTCGCCCCGGTTGGCGACCAGCAGCGACTCGATCATGCTCTGCACGGAAGGGCCCTTTCTTAACGCCTGGGGTATAGCCGGGGCCCCTTCTTAACATGCGTTAAGCCCGACGCGGCGTGTCAGGCCGGATCGGTGGGAGCCAGAAGGGCGGCGAGGGTGGCGCCACGCAGCAGGTCGGCCCGGCGTCGGCGGTCCACCTCGCCGCCGAGGAACGGGGTGGAGTTCATCAGGCCGAAGGCGGCGTGGGCAAGCACCCGCGCCTCGCCGTCCGGCAGCCCGGGGTGCAGCGCGGTCAGCACCGTCACCCACTCCTCGACGTACATCCGCTGGAGGCGACGGATCCGGCGGCGCGGCTCGTCGGGGAGGCGGTCCAGCTCGTGCAGGTGCAGGGCGATCACCGCCGGGTTGGCCAGCGCGAAGTCGACGTGGAAGTCGATCAGCGACTCCAGCGTGCCGCGCGGGTCGTCCGGCTGGTTGGCCGACCGCTCCTTTCCACCGGCGAGCAGGCCCTCACTGACCGGGATCAGCGCGGCGACCAGCATCGCCTCCTTGCCGGCGAAGTGGTGGTAGAGGGCCGGGCCGGTCACTCCGGCGGCGGCGCCGATGTCGTCCATCGACACGCCGTGGTAGCCGCGGGCGGCAAAGAGGCCCACCGCGATCTCCAGGATCTCGTCCCGCCGGGACCGTCGACCCGTACCCATCACTCCGTTCGCCGCACCCCGCGACCGCTGTCCCACCGTCACCGGGCCAGCCTAGACCTCGGACGCGAGGTGGTGGAGATTCGATTACCCGTCAGTTGCCACACACTCGTGGCGAGACACGTCGGCCAACCGGGTCCGTCAGTCATCCTCCTCGATGCCGTATTCGGCGCGGATCTTCGTCGCCTCGGCGGAGCGGCCAAGATCGTCGAGGGCGCGGGCCAGCAGCCAGGCGGCCTGGGCCGCCGGGCGGGAGCCGGTGGGCAGACCGCCGAGCACCCCGCGCAGCAGCCGCTCCGCCTCCGCCGGCCGTTCGTCCCGCAGCAACAGCTCCCCGGTGAAGACCTCGACCTGGGCCGCCTCGCCGAACGCCTCGATCGACCGCAGCCGCTCCGGTACGCCGGCCACCCGCTCCAACGCGGCGGTCAGCCGTTCCTCGGCGGTCAGCACCCGAGCCACCGCGTCGGCGGCCATCGCCCGCTCGTACGTCACCACGGGCGGCTCGTCGGGAAGGTCGGCGAGCGCCTCGGCAGCCGCGTCCACCACCTCGATCGCGGCGACCGCCGCCGGCAGGTCACCGGACCAGTGCAGGGCCAGCAACTCCCGCCGCCGGGCCCGCAGCTCGTCCACCGGATGCCCGGCCAGCCGGTACGCCGACGCGGCCGCCGCGAACCGCTGCGCGGCCAGGGCGTCCCGGTCCGCGTCGTAGAGGATCCCCCCGGCCTCCTCCAGCGCCTGCGCCCGATGCGGGAGATTGTCCGGCCCGTCGAGGTTGTCGGCGAGCTGGTCGAGCAGCCCGAGGGCCAACTCGATCTCGCCCAGCCCGTGGTAGATGCCGGCCAGCAGGTGCCGGCACCGGTCGGCCTCCGCCTGAGCGCCGGCGCGGTCCAGTCCGAGCACCGCCTCCTCCGCCACCTCGGCGGCCTCGCCGAGCCGGCCGGCCAGCCGGTACGCCTCGGCCAACTCCATCCGGAGCAGCGCGTCCCCCGGCAACCCCTGCTCCACGCAGAGGGTGACCGCCTCGACGAAGTCGTCCACCGCCTCGGCGGCCCGGTCGACCGCGAGCAGCGCCCGCCCCCGGGTGATCCGCACCGGCAGCCGCGCGCCCGGCGGGGCGGACCCCAGCACCTCGTCGCAGGCGGCGACCGCCTCGGCCGGATCGTCGACCGACCGGGCGTACGCCAGGCAGGCGACGGTCAGCATCTCGGCGTCGCCCAGCTCGCGGCTCAGCCGGCGGGCCTGCGCCGCCGCCTCCCGGAACTCCTCGGCCCGCGCCAACTCCTCCAACACGTTCATGCGGTGCAGCGCCACCCGGCCCGCCAGCCACGGGTCGACGTCGGCCTCGGCGGCGGCCCGGTCGAACGCCTCGAACGCGTCCGCCCACCGCTGCCGGTACGCGTACGCCAGGCCCAGCCGGTCCCACGCGGCGGCGCGTTCCCGCTGGTCACCGTGGGCGGTGAGCTGCTCCACCGACTCCCGCGCCAGGGCCAGCCCCTCGGCCTCGCCCTCCTCGGTCAGGCAGAGCAGGGAACCGAGCCGGCCGGCCACCACCTGCGCCCGGACCGGATCGGGCACCTCCCGCCAGGCCGCCAGGGCGGCCCGGTTCACCTCGATCGCGACGTTGGCGTCGTCGCCGGCCGCCTCGTTGACCTCCCCGGCGCGCAGCTCCAGCCGCCAGGCCCGGGTCGCGGCCGGCAGCTCGGCGTCGCCGTACCGCTCGTCGTACGCCCGCAGCACGGCGACCAGCCCGTCCCGCCGGTGGGTACGCCAGCATTCGTCGGCGAGCGCGAGCAGTTCGTCGGCGGTGGCCTGAGCCGGAACCGTCACCTCCGGCCGGACGGCCGGCGTGAGGGCGGCCGGGGCCTCCGCACCGGTACGCGGGGCGGGCACCGGCCGGCGGCGCAGGCTGGCCGAGAGCGGCAGATGCTCACCGACCGGCCCGACCGCGAGCCGCCGGGCGATCAGCTCAGACTGGTACGCGGTGCCGTTGCGCGCGTCAAAGCGGCCGGCCAGCGCGGTGGCCGTGCCGGCCAGTTCCTCGGCGAGCGTGCCCACCGGCACGTCAACGGCCGGCCGGTCCCCGAACGCCCGCCGGTGCACGGTCAGCTCGCCGGAAAACTGGCGCAGCGCGGCCGAGGCGGCGGCCGCGAAGTTCATGGCGGCCCCCGGGCTGGGTGCCCGGTCCAGCCAGTCGAGGTGGCGTTCGACCAGCTCCAGGGCCCGGGCCTCGTTGCCGGTCACGGTGCAGAACTCGACGTGGTCGGCGATCTCCCACAGCTCGGAGAGACGCCCGCGCAGCCGCCGATACGCCTCCCGGTGCGCGTCGCGAGCGGCGTCCGCCCGGCCGGTCTCCCGGTAGGGCGTGAGCAGCGCGGTGAGGATGGCCTGCGGCTGCTCGGCGCAGCTCAACCGGCCGGCGAGCACCGGTTCGGCCAGCGCCACCGCCTCCTGGTGCCGCCCCTGCCGCACCAGGTGCTTGACCTGTGCCGTCGGGTCGCAGCCGGCACAGTCGGAGAGGGCGTCCCGAGGCGTGGTCAGCCAGCGCCGGTACCACTCGGCCGCCTCCTCCTCCGCGCCCACGTGGGCGGCGACCAGGTGGCGGTGCTTGTACACGGCCTGGAGGCTGTGCCCGGACTCCCGGTAACGCCGTTCCATGTCGTCGAGCACCGCGTACGCGCGGTCCAGCGGCAGCTCGGGAAACGCCAGCATCGCTGTGACCATGTGCTTGAAGAACCAGAACAGCTGATGGTTGTAGCGCTGGTGGTAGGGCTGCGGGTCACGGTCGTACTCGGCGAGGCACCAGGAGAAGGTCACGAAGGACTTCGCCGGCTCGCCGCCGAAGGTGTACGCGTTGGTCGCGCTGATCCGGACGGCGAAGGACAGGTGCCGGTCGTCGCCGGCGTCGGCCCGCCGGAGCAGCTGCTCCACCGCGGCGATCTGCCCCGCGCCGAACGGCATGTTGTCGATCTCGTACAGCATCCGCCAGAGGTCGTCGTCACTCACGGCCCGACTCCTGTCCCGGTACGGCCCGGCCGAGCAGGCCGAGGAAGGAACTGTTCAGCAGGGCGGCGTCCGCCGCCCGGATCGGATGGTGCCCGAGCAGCAGGGCCTGCCCGTAGAGCGCCTCGACGGCGAGCCCGGCCAGCTCCGGGTCGGCCAGCGTGGTGACCCGGCGGACCAGCGGGTTGCGGTGGTTGAGCACCAGCTGCGGCCGGTCCGGCGGGGTGGAGCCGGCCAGCGCGTCGAGCACCCCGCCCCACAGCTCGTCGGCCTTGTCCCGGCTGGCGGCGAGCTGGTCGTGGAACGCGGCCGAGCGGCTGACCAGGTAGAGCGCCGGCAGCGACACCGGGTCGTACGCCCGGACCACCACCTCGCAGCCGAGTCGTTCCAGGGCCCGCTGCGCCCCGGTGAGGAACGGCCGCAGAGCCAGCTCGGTCTGCGGATCGAGACTGTCGAAGCGGGTGGTGAGGTCGCTCGGCTCCAGCCGCTCGATGAGCACCGACCGGTCCACCGTGGGCAGCCGCTCGATCAGCTCGGTGTCGTACGTGTAGCCGCCGTTCACCACGGCCAGGTCCTGCGCGGCCGCGACGGCGGCGAGCTGACGGAACTCGTCGAGGCTGGCCGCGTAGCGGATCAGGCCGTGCCGCTGGCGGAACTCGGCGAGGGTGAGGGTGCCGACGTTGGTGTCCATCGGCCACCACTGGTCGACCAGGCGGAGCATCTCGTCGTCGTGCAGGGCGAGCGCCTTGACCCCGAGGTGGTGCACCTGGAGGAACTCGGCGAGCCGCCGGGGATCGTGCTTGGCCAGCCTGACCAGCCAGCCGCGCACCTGGTCGCCGAGGGCGTCCCGGGTGGCGGTGAGCAGGGTGTCCTCGTAGAGCGCCTCCCGGCTGGCGGTCGGGCGCAGCTCGCTGGCGTCCACCACGCAGAGGGCGAAGAACGCCCAGTCGGGCAGCAGCCCGTCGGCGTGCTCGGTGAGCAGCATCCGCTTGAGGTAGACCCGGTGCCCGGCCCGGGCGGCCGGGTTCACCGGGGTGGGCAGGATGAAGGCGACCCCGGTCAGCCCCGCCTCGGGCACCGCCAGCGGCACCACGTCGAACGGGACGAAGCCGAGGACCTCCTGCGCGTACGCGTGCAGGGCGGCCCGGTCGACCGGCGCGCCCGGTGTGGTCGGCCACGGCGGTGGGCCGGCGGTGGTCGGAGTGTCCCCGACCCGGACGTCCACCGGCAGCAGCGCGCCGTAGAGGCGGGCCAGCTCGGTCACTGTCGGCACGTCGAACCACTGGTCGGCGTCGTGCCGCGGCACCAGCGTCACGGTGGTGCCGGGCTCGCGCCGTGCCTGCCCCGGCCCGGCGACCTCGACCGCGTAGCGGCCGTCGGACCAGCCGGTCCAGAACACGGTGGGCTGGTCGGCGTGCCGGGTGACCACCCGGATCTCGTCGGCGACCAGGAAGCAGGAGAGCAGACCGATGCCGAACTGGCCGAGGAACTCGTGCCGGGAGAAGCCCAGCTCGTCCCGCTTGGAACTGCGCCCGATGGTGGCCAGCAGCTCGTGCACCTGGGCCTCGGTCAGGCCGATGCCGGTGTCGTGCACCCGCAGCGTGCCGTCGCCGGTCAGCGCCGGCGGCTCGATCCGGACCCGGGCCGGTGCGTCCGGCTCGGCCGCCCGGCGGGCGGTGATCGCGTCGACGGCGTTCTGGAGCAGCTCCCGGACGTAGACCCGTGGGCTGCCGTAAAGGTGATGGCTGAGCAGGTCGACCACGCCGCGGAGGTCGACCTGGAAAGTGCGGTCCAATCGCGCTCCCCGGTCGGATTTCGGCGCTCACCGTACCGGTGATGGCCGACAGTGTCCGTCCCGTTTTCGGTCACTTGACTCTCAAGCCGCTTCAGGCCCCAGGCTCCGGCGGCATGACCGCTCCCGTTCTCGGCCGCGACTACCGGCTGCTCTGGGCCGCCGCCGTCTCCTCCCGGTTCGGCGACGCCCTGCGTACGCCGGCCCTGGCCCTGCTGGCCGCCACGTTCACCCACGATCCCCGGGCGGTCGCCGCGGTGACCGTCGCCGGCCAGCTCCCGCCGTTGCTGCTCGGCCTGCTCGGCGGCGCGTACGCCGACCGCTGGGACCGCCGCCGGACCATGGCGGCGGTGGACGGGCTACGCGCCGGTGTGGTGGCCGCCCTGGCCGGGCTGGTCGCCACCGGCCGGGCCGGGATGGCCGTGCTCGCGGTCGCCGCGTTCCTGCTCGCCGCCCTGGGTACGGTCTTCGACGCGGCGTCCTTCGCGGTGCTCCCGTCGGTGGTCCCGTCAGCCGCGCTGCCCACCGCCAACGGCCGCCTCCAGGCCGGCACGGCGGTCGCCGGCGGCTTCCTCGGCGCCCCGCTGGCCGGCCTCCTCTTCGCGATCTCGGCGGCTCTCCCGTTCACCCTCGACGCCCTCACCTTCGCCGCGGCCGCGCTCCTCGTCCTCACCCTCCGCCCCGCCGGTCACCGCCCCGCCGTACGACCCGCCGCGCACCGCTCCGCCCCGGAACGGGGGAGCGTGTGGCGGGAGTCCTGGGCCGGGGTGCGCTGGCTACGGCGTGACCGGGTGCTGTGGCGGGTGACCGTGGCGACCACCGGGTCGAACCTGGCCATCAGCGGAGTCATGGCCGTGCTGGTGCTGTACGCGCTGACGGTGCTGCGGGTACCGCCGTCGGCGTACGGGCTGTTCGCGGCGGGGGCGGTCGTCGGCGGGCTGGCCGGGGCGCTCGGCGCGGGACGGCTGGCGGCCCGGTTCGGCACCCTGCCCGCGCTGCGCGGGGTGCTGCTCGGGCAGACCGTGGCGCTGGCCGGGTTCGCGGCGGCCCGGCATCCACTGGCCGGGGGCCTCGCGCTGGCCTGCTTCGCCGCCGGCACGACGGTCTGGAACAGCCTCTGGTCGGCGTACGGCCAGCGGCACGTGCCACCGGAACTGCTCGGCCGGGTCGGTGCCGCGCAGCGGGTGCTCGGGCTGGCCGGCGCTCCGGTCGGGGCGGCACTGGCCGGGTTCGCCGGCCAGGCGTACGGGGTGGCGCCGGTGGGCTGGGCGGCGGCCGGGATCTTCGCCCTGGTCACCGTGGCCGCGTGGCGGACGCTGCGCGGAACGGGTTCGCGCGCCGAGCGCCGCGTGGAGCCCGCCGCCTGTGCCTAGGCTGAGAGGAACGGCGGGAGGAGGGCGGGGTGACGCGACACGACGAGGTGCATCTCAGAGACCGGCAGCGCAGACTGGCGGCCATCCTCCTCGTCGGAGCCGGGTTCTTCGACGGCCTCGCCGGGATAAACACTCTGAACGTCGACAAGTACGTGGTGGAGAGCCGGCAAGGGCTCCTCGACCTCGACCTGACCGGCTGGTCGTGGGCACACGAGGCGACCGGGGCGCTGATGGTGGTAAGTGGGTTACTCCTCTTCACCGCCCGTCCCTGGTCGATCCGGCTCGCCGCGGCGGCCGCGGTGATCGGCATCCTGCTCCACCTGATCCTGCTCCCGTTCGAGACGATCTGGGCCGTGATCGTGATCGGGCTGGCGGTGGCGGTGCTGCGGCTGCTCTGGCTGTGCCGGCGCCGGCCCACTCCGGCTGACGACGTCAGCTCGGCTGGCAGACCCGCCCGGTGAAGGCCGGGTCGGGCAGCCGTTCACCCCGCCAGGCCGGGTTGAGGCCCAGTGCCAGCGGCGGCGCCTGCCAGGCGGCGGAGATCTTCTGGAGCAGGTTGTAACCGGCCTCGGGATGGCTGACCATCTGGCCACTGAGGAAGAACAACAGATGTTCCTCAACCACCGGCCGCGCCAGCAGGCCGCCATGCACGGCCGGCATTTCGAAGACCGGAACGCCCGCGTACTCGCCTGGCGGAGCCTCGGTGGCGGTGGTGGTCGGCAGGAACGCGATGATCCGCACGCCGGGCACCGGGCACATCAGGTCGTTGCGGTAGAAGGGCGCGTTGTCAAGTATCGACCGGACGAACGGCTCGTCCGGCCCGCTCCCGCTCATGGCGATGGAGTCAGCGAGACGGAAAACCGCCCGTAACTCCCAGCCGGCGGCGATGCCCCATCCCTCGGAAGCCCCGCGCGGCGGATAGTAGGACCGACCCGCGTTGATCAGCGGGCTCGCCATGGCCAGGGCGTTCACCGCCGGGTGCGGCCGGTCCGCCAGGTAGGTCCGCGAGACGAGGGCCCCCTCGCTCTGCCCTATCAACGCCACCGGCCGGCCGGTACGCCGGTGCACCAGCTCCACCTGATCGGCGAGCATCGCCACACTGGACTCGATCGACCGGTAGGTGTCCCGGGGCCCGAACGGCATGGGCCGGCCCTGCGCATCCAACCCCCGATAGGAGAACCACTGCACATTCGGGTCGGTGGGCGGCTCCCCGTCGTACGCGCTGGCATGTCCGGGGACGAAAATCACCGCGTGCCGGACGGCGGGCGGCAACGGCTGGTCGAGGAACACAAGCCGCGGCGGCTTGGCCGACTTGGTGGTCAGGGCGGCCAGCGCCGGCTGCACGACGACCGGCACGATGAAGGCGAGCAGGATCGCCAGCGGCGCGGCGGGCACCCGCGCCCAGCGGACCGGTCGGCGCGGCAGCAGCGCGGAGGCCACGGTCCGCTGCCAGAGCAGGCCGTTGATCGCCCCGGCGATCGCCGCCACCGGTGCGGTCCACCCGATCGGCACCGCCCAGACCAACGCGCCGCCGACGGTGAGCACCACGAAGTTGAGCAGGGACCAGCCAACCAGTTCGATCGAGGGCAGCCCGCGCCACCAGTCGCCGACCACGGCCGCGCGTTGCAGGAACGGCGCGAGCAGGAACAGCGGCAGCAGCGAGGCGAGCAGCAGCCAGGAGAGGGCGACCACCGAGGCGGCGATCGACAGGGACGCCCAGGGCGACACCACCACGACGACCACCGCGGTCAGCGCGAGGTTCCGCCGAGCCAGCCAGCGCAGGCTCGGCCGGGGCAGGTGCCGCGGCCAGGCCAGGACGACCAGCCCGGTGGTGAGCAGCGCCCGGAACAGGATGAGCGCGACCAGTCCGAGGACGAAGGTCGACCACGAGTCGTGGTAGACGAACAGCCACCGCAGGTCGTGGTAGGTGTCGTACGGCCAGACCGCCGTGACCTGCGGGGCCAGCCCTTCGGCGGCGCGGAACCGCAACACGTCGAGGACAAGGCCCTCGACGGCGGGCGGCAGGGCGGCCAGCCCGAGTAGTGCGACGAACCGCTTGTCCAGGCGACCCACGCCCCCTCCTCGGCGGCCCGACAACTGCTACCCAGCAGCCTGCCCTGCCACGCGCCGACGCGGCGGGGCAACGCCGGATTGCCGCCCGGAAGCGGTCAGCCGGCGAGGCCGCCGGGCTGGTCGCCCCGTACGACGGGGGCGCGGACCAGGTTGCCCCACTCCGTCCACGAGCCGTCGTAGTTGCGGACCTGCGGGTAGCCGAGCAGGTGGTGCAGCACGAACCAGGTGTGGCTGGACCGCTCGCCGATCCGGCAGTACGCCACCACGTCGTCGGACGGGCTCAGGCCGAGCTGGTCGGCGTAGATGGCGCGCAGCTCGCCGGCCGACTTGAAGGTGCCGTCCTCGTTCGCGGCGGACTTCCACGGCTTGTTCACCGCGCCCGGGATGTGCCCGCCACGCAGCGCGCCCTCCTGCGGGTAGTCCGGCATGTGCAGCATCTCGCCGGTGTACTCGCCGGGCGAGCGGACGTCGACCAGCGGCCGGCCGGCGGCGACATGCGCCATCACCTGCTCCCGGTACGCCCGGATCGGCGCGTCGTTCCGCACCGGCACCGGGTAATCGGCGCGCGGCCGGGTTACCTTCTCCCGGGTCAGCTCGCGCCCCTCGGCGATCCACTTCTGCCGGCCGCCGTCGAGCAGCCGGACGTCCGGGTGGCCGAAGAGGGAGAAGACCCAGAGCGCGTACGCGGCCCACCAGTTGAAGTTGTCGCCGTAGAAGACCACCGTGTCGTCCCGCCCGATGCCCTTGGCGGCGCACAGCTCGGCGAAGCTCGTCGCGTCCAGGTAGTCGCGGGTCACCTGGTCGTTCAGTTCGGTGTGCCAGTCGACCTTGACGGCACCGGGAAGGTGGCCGGTGTCGTAGAGGAGCACGTCCTCGTCGGACTCGACCACCACGAGGCCCTCGTCGCCGAGGTGCTCGGCCAGCCACTCCGTGCTGACCAGGCGCTGCGGGTCGGCGTACGACTGGAGGCGGGGATTCGGATCGCTCGGCACAGGCATGAGCCCCAAGCTACGCCCGATCCCGGGCCGGCAGCCGGTCTGCCGGAAATCGGGCGCGGCGGATGCGGCCGGTCGCCCGTGTCCGGCGGGTCGACCTGCTCAGCTACCGACGTTCGCGCGGTAAACGGGACGGGCGTCTCGGCATCGGCGGTCACGCACGGCGGTGGACCAGCCGCCCGGCCACAACCGTGGCCAGGCAGGAGCCGTCGTCGCCGAAGACGGCCAGGTCCGCGCGGCCGGCCGGGACCAGCGCCGGCGGGCGGGCCCGATCGAGGACCGCAACGCCGCCACGCCCCGCAGCGGCCCGAAGCTCCGGATCGGTCACGTACGCGGCGAGCACAGCGGCGGCGCCGAGCAGAAACAGGGCGTGCACCCGTTCACGCGGGGTGGGCGCGGGCGGCAGCGGCCCGTCGTGCACCAGCGCCGGCCCGAGGGTGCCGGCCCACCGCCGCACCCGCACCCCGGGGTACGCCTCCGTCAGCTCGTCCAACGGCGCGACGGCCTCGACCCGGTCGCCGGAGACCAGGACGGCCTGCCCGGCGGCGGGCTCGGCGTCGAGGGCGCGCCGCAGCAGCGTGGCGGCGTGGATCGTCCGCACCGGTCAGTCGGTGATCGGGCTGAGCGTCGGCCGCTTGGCGGTGACGAGGTCTCCGGAGGATCGGCCGGTCAGCCGCCGCTTGATCCACGGGGCCAGGTGCTGCCCGGCCCAGCGCAGGTCGGCGGCGCGAGCGGCCAGCCACGGGGTCGGCGCGGGGTGCGGTGGCACCAGCAGCCACTCCTCGTCGCAGCCGACCCCGAGCGCGGTGAGCACCTGCCCGGCGACCCGCCGGTGCCCGGCCGGCGACATGTGTAGCCGGTCGGTGCTCCACAGCATCGGGTTGAGGTAGGTGTCGTCGGCGTAGAGGTCGACCAGGATGGCGCCGTGCCGCTCGGCGACCTCTCCCACCACCCGGTTCAGCAGGTTCACCCGGGGCGCGACGAGCCGCTGCCCGGGAAGCCGCGCCATCACGTCGGCGAACCGGAAGAGAATCACGTCGGCGCCGCTGCCGCGCAGTTCGCCGATCACCGCGTCGAAGCGGGGGACGAACGAGTCGGCGTCGAAGGTACGCCGCAGCACGTCGTTGCCGCCGGCCGCGAAGCTGATCAGGTCGGGCTTCATGGCCAGCGCGGCCGGCACCTGCTGGGCGACGATGTTCGAGAAGAGGCGGCCCCGGATCGCCAGGTTGGCGTACCCGAAGTCGGGGCCGGCCTCGACGGCGAGCCGGGTGGCGACCAGGTCCGCCCAGCCGCGGAACGAGCCGTCCGGATAGGCGTCGTTCATGCCCTCGGTGAAGCTGTCGCCCACCGCCACGAAGCTGCGCCAGCGCACCGCGCCTCCCTCTGACGTCCCGGCAGAACTGTGTCAGTCAGTTTGTCACCGCTCGGGGCGCCGCCGCCGGACCCCTCGGCCAAGACGTGGCGGAGGTCATCGACGGTGGTGGCGGAAGGACGGCGGCGATCACCGTGCTGCCGACCGAGAGGGGGCGGACCACCGTCGTGGTCCACCCCCTCTCGGGTACCCGGTCAGGGCGCGTAGGTCAGCAGGGTCAGGTGCTGCACGGCCCGGGGCTCCGCCACCTCCCCGATCTTCTGGAAGCCGGCGTCCAACACCACGACCTTGCTCGCCTGCCGCACCAGCACCTTGCCATCTGCGGCGAACTGGATGCTGCGGACATCACCGGAGACGGGAAGCGTGACAGTCTTGCTAGTGGTGGTGTCGACCACCGCGAAGCTGCCGTCCTGCCGGGACGGGTCGGTGCCGATCCAACCGACCGAAACGTACCGGCCGTCCATCGACACGCTCCGCACCCGCCACCCGTCCCACTTGACCGCCTCACCCTTCGGCGGCGTGTAGGTGTACTGGTGCAGCTGCGTCTCATCCGTCACGTACGGCTTGCCGTCCGACACCGCCGCCAGCCACCTACCGTCGGCGGACCAGCACCGCAGCGTCTCCTGGCCCGGGTCACCGTTGACCCGCTTCCGCGCCGCCACGTCAAAGAGCACCGACACCCCACCCCTGCTGACCATCAGCAGGTCGCTGCCCCGCCACACCAGCGGGTTGCTGCCGAGGCAGTCGACACCATCCAGCAGACGCGTCGCCTCCTGCTTTCCGACAGTGCCGGCCATGAGCACACCCGTGTTGCCGCCATCGGTGCTGTCCTGCACCCACGCAACCCGCTTCCCGTCCGGCGAGACGGTGATCGTATTGCCGGCGCAGCCGTCGGTGCTGAACCGGACGCGGCGGACCACCTCGTCCGAGCCGCTCCGAACCGCGTGGATCAGGGCCTGGGTGGACGTGGTCTCCAGGTAGTACCGGGTGCCGGTGAGGGCGAACGCCGGTTTTGTCGAGGTGGCCCCGACGCTCGCCGAGGCCGACGGGTCTGGCGTCGGGGTGACCTCGGCCGGGGACGGGGTGACGGTGATCGACGGTGAGTCCCCGGGCAGCGGAGCCTGGCCGTCGTTGCGGGGCATCAGCGCGAAGGCGGTGCCGGTGGCCGCCCCGAGCATCACCACGGCGGCGGCCGAGGTGGCGATGGCCCGCTGGATGCCAAGCCGACGGGACGTACGCAGGGCCCGGTCCCGCAGGTCGACCGGGGTGACCTCGTCGGCCAGGTCGGCCAGGTCGAGTCGAAGGCGGTCCTGGTTCATCGGGCGGTCCCTTCCGTGACGTACAGCTCGGCGAGTTCCGGTGCGACGGTGCGCAACTTCGCCAGGGCTTTTGAGGTCTGGCTCTTGACGGTGCCGACGGTGACGCCGAGCAGCTCGGCGGCCTCGGCCTCGGTGCGATCCTCGAAGAACCGCACGACCAGCACGGCCCGCTGTTTGGCGGAGAGCTTCGCCAACGCGGCCCGCAGGGTCAGCCGCAGGGTGGCCTGCTGGGCGTGGTCGGGGGCCGAGTCGCCTCCGCGTGGCTCGGGCAGGTCACCCGGCATCGACTCGGCCACCCGGCGGCGCCGCCACCAGGACACTTGCAGGTGGTACATGGTCTTGCGGGTGTACGCCTCGGCGTTGCCGCTGTGGTGCAACCGGTTCCACGAGCGATGGGTCCGGGCGAGGGCGGATTGAACGAGATCCTCGGCCAGGTGCTGGTCGCCGGTCAGCAGGTAGGCCGAGCGCAGCAGGGCGGGGGTACGAGTTCGAACGAACGAGTCGAACTCATTCAGGAGAGAGTCCACACGAGCCGATCCTTGGAGTGAGGTGGTGCGCCGTCGTGATGCCTTCCCAGACGCCACCCTCGCTTGGCGGGGTTGCCGTCCCTTGCCGGGGAAAACTGACGTGCGGCAGACAGGAGCGCCCGGGAACGCGACCCCAGTCGCCGTTAACCCGAACGGAGGAAGTCTCGGTCGGCAGACGCGCAAATCGTCACGGGCCAGCAGTCTAAGAAAGCGCCTGATTGCGCCCACTGACGAGCAGCCGAGGGAGTCCACGTCTCATGAGCCAGCAGACCCGAACCGAGCAGGCTGGACGCGCGGGCGGCTCAGCCCAACAGAACAAGCTCAGCAACGAGGACGGCAAGATCATGATTGCCGACAACGTGGTGCAGAAGGTCGCCGGGATGGCGTGCCGGGAGGTGGCGGGTGTCCATGCCATGGGCAACGCCGGCATGCGCGCGTTCAGTGCCATCCGGGAACGGATTCCGGGCAGTAGCGGACCGAACGTGTCCCAGGGGGTCGGCGTCGAGGTCGGCGAGACCCAGGCCGCGGTCGACCTGGACGTGATCGTCGAGTACGGGGTGAGCATCGCCGATCTGGGCCGGAACATCCAACGCAACGTGAAGACGGCCGTCGAACGGATGACCGGCCTGAACGTCGTCGAGGTCAACATCAGCATCGACGACGTGCACCTGCCCGAGGCCGATGGCCAACGGCAGGGCCAACAACAGCAGCAACAGCCGCAGCCGCGGGTGTCATGACCGCCATCGAGAAGCAGGGCGACGCGGTGGTCGACGGCGTCGACGTGGACGCCGTCCTGGCTGCGGTCCAGGCCTGCCGAGGCGTGGCGGGCCTGACCGCGGGTTGGCCGGGAGGCCGCACCACCTACCTGCCCGGCCGGCAGGTCGAGGGCGTGGCCGTCGACGCCGACGCCGTGGTGGTCCAGGTCCGGGGCCGGTGGGGGTCACGGCCCGAGAGGTCGCCGGCGAGGTACGGGCGGCGGTGGCGCCACTGACTGCCGGTCGCCGGGTCGATGTGGTTATCGCCGATCTGGAGGACCCGCCCGCAGCCGGGGTGGAGGTCCGCACAGCATGATGGGAAGAGCGACAACATGAGCAAGTTGATAGGTGTCGTCGTCGGCCTGGCGTTGGGCTTCGCCCTGGCATTCGGCAGCTTCGGTCAGATGCTGATCGTCGCCCTGTTCGCGGCGATCGGCTACGCGGTGTCGAAGTTCTTCGCCGGTGAGGTCAATCTCGCCCCGTACGTCCAGGGCCGCCGGAGCAGTCAGTGACCGCGGTGACCGATACCGCAGCAGGCGGCCTGGGCCAGCGCGCGGAGCTGGGCAAGCTGCACATTCACGACCGCGTGGTGGAGAAGATCGCCGCGCGGGCGGCACAGGAGATCGCCGACGCGGGCAGCGCCTCCCCACGTGTTCTCGGGCGGGCCCTGCCCGGAGCGGGCCGCTTCGGCATCCGCCGTGCCGACCTGGATGCCGCCGCGTCCGCGTCCGCCTACAAGGAGGACTCGGTCACCCGTATCGAGTTGTCCATCAGCGTCCGCTGGCCGGCATCCATTCCGGACGTCACCGCGCAGGTCCGCGACCACGTCCGAACCCGTGTGTCGGACCTGACCGGCCTACAGGTCCACGAGGTGGGGATCACCGTCACCGACCTGGTCACCGGCGGCGCGGCCGGCAGCCGGGTGCACTGAATCGAGGCCCTGGTGAGAATCACCAACCGTCTGCTCGCGTTCCTGCTGAGTCTGGGGCTGGCCCTCGGCGCCGTTCTCGTGTTGATCGAGATCGTCGCCTACGCGGTCGGGGCGAAGCCGATCGCGCTGAACTGGCCCGGCCTCTACCGCTGGGCCTCCGGCACCACCTGGGGCAGCGGAATCGTACGGCTGATCGGGGTGGGGCTGGCCGTCATCGGTCTGCTCCTGCTCGCCGCGCAGCTCAAACCCCGTCGGCCGGACCGGCTGCCGTTGCAGCCCGTCGATCCCGCCACCGACGCGGCCATCACCCGTCGCGGCCTGGCCCGGACCCTGCGGGACGCGGCCGTCGAGGTCGACGGCGTCCACGACGCCCACGTCACGGTCGGCCGACACCTCGTACGCCTTCGCGCCGAGGTCCCCGACGGGACGGCACCGTCGGCGGACTCCCTGCACGCCGCGATAGCCTCGGCCGCCCAGCACCGCCTCGACGCGCTGCGCCTGGCCACGGCACCGGCCCTGGACGTTCGGATCAAGACGGAGGAGCAGCAGTGATGCCGGCCGATCGCGCCAACCGGACCCTGCTCACCATCCTCGCGCTGGTCCTGCTGGTCCTCGGCATCGCGATCCTCCTCGCCGGTACGGACGTGTTCGGATCGGGATTCGGCCGGCGACCCCTGCTCGACAATCCGCCCGCCCGCTTCATCGGTACCCACGGCGGCTGGGTCTGGCCGCTGGCGGCCGTGGCAGCCGCGATCCTCGCGCTGCTCGGCCTACGCTGGCTGGCCACCGTCATCACCACCGAACCCAGTCAGCGCCGGATCAACATCAGCACCGATGGCACCGCCGGCCGGACGGTTCTCGATGCCGGGGCCCTCGCCACCGCCATCAGGGCGGAGGTTGAAGACTGCCCGGGTGTGGAAGACGTCGACACCAAGCTCTCGGGCCAGCCGCACGCTCCCCGCCTGGCGCTGAACGTCACGGCTGATCGCGACGTCGACCTTCCCGCGTTGCGCGAGCGGATCGAAGCCCTCGTCCTGCCCCGCATCCGGTACGCCCTCGGCAAGCCGGACCTGCCCGTCAGCCTCGACCTCACCTACCCCAGGCGCAGAAGAACCCACATCGGCTGACGGCGTGGGGCGGGGACCGTCAGATCCGAAGCCTCGCCGGCACCGCCCGCCCACGCCGCGTACGGCTTTGCGAAGGTAATCTGGGCCGGTAGCGTCCAGCACATGCGGCTCACGGTGCTGGGTGGATGCGGTGCGTGGCCGGAGGCGGGCCAGGCGTGCAGCGGCTACCTCGTGGAACACGACGGTTTCCGGCTGCTCGTCGATCTTGGCTATGCGGCCTTCCCACGGCTGTTGCAACACGTCGCCGCGGGCCAGGTCGACGCGGTGTTCATCAGCCACGGGCATCCCGACCACTGTGCCGACCTGAATCCGCTCCTCCGGGCGCGCACACTGCGCGACGATCCGCCCCCGCCGCTACCGGTGTACGCGCCGCCCGGCGCGCTCGACGCGGTGCTGGCGCTGGACCGCCCGGGGATGTTGGACGCCGCCTACGTTCTGCACGAGTTCAGCGTCGGCAGCACTTTCGACCTCGGCCCGTTCCGCGCCGAGACCCGCCTACTGCCGCACTGGGTGCCCAACGCCGGCGTACGCCTGACGGCCGGCGGCCGGGTGCTCACGTACACCGGTGACAGCGGCCCGAGCCCCGACGTGGTGGAACTGGCGCGCGACGCTGACCTGCTGCTGGCCGAGGCCACCCACGTGGATCGGGTACCGGAGGATTCGGTTGGCTACCTGTCGAGCGCGCGCCAGGTGGGCCGGCAGGCCGCGGAGGCCGGCGTGAGGCGGCTGGTCCTGACCCACCTGTGGCCGGGCACCGATCCGGCGGCGGCTCGCGCCGCGGCCGGCGACGGTTACCGGGGCGAGATCGGCGTCGCAGACCCTGACCTGACCCTGGAGATCTCCTAGCTCCCGCACGTCGCCAGTCACGTAACTTGATCCACTCCAGGTACGCGACATGGCGGTGTTCACGTCGGTCGGATACCGCAACGTGCGCAATACGGAGTCGATCAAGCAATCCGCCCGGAATGGGATCGCCGGGCCGGCCTGCCCGTCGTACGCTGCGGCAATGCTGCTGCGCATGTCGACTCTGCTGCTCCGGACCCTGCGCGAGGACCCGGCCGACGCGGAGGTGCCGAGCCACCGGCTCTTGCTCCGCGCCGGCTACGTCCGCCGTGCCGCACCCGGCGGCTACACCTGGCTGCCACTGGGCAAGCTGGTGCTGGACCGGGTGACGGAGATCGTCCGGTCGGAGATGGCGGCGATCGGCGACCAGGAGGTGCACTTCCCGGCGCTGCTGCCGGCCGAGCCGTACCGGACCAGCGGGCGGTGGACGGAGTACGGCGACGACATCTTCACCCTGGCCGACCGGAAGGGCGCCGAGCACCTGCTCGCCCCGACGCACGAGGAGATGGCCGCGCTGCTGGTGAAGGACCTCTTTACCTCGTACCGGGACTTCCCGGTGACGCTGTTCCAGATCCAGACGAAGTTCCGGGACGAGGCCCGGCCCCGGGCCGGCGTGCTGCGTGGGCGCGAGTTCCTGATGAAGGACGCCTACTCGTTCGACCTGGACGAGGCAGGGCTCCAGGCGGCCTACGACCGGCACCGCCGGGCCTACACGAAGATCTTCGAGAAGCTCGGGCTGGACTTCACGGTGGTGCACGCGATGTCCGGGGCGATGGGCGGCTCGGCATCGGAGGAGTTTCTGGCCGCGACCCCGGTCGGTGAGGACACCTTCGTCGGCTGCACCGAATGCGACTACGCGGCCAACACCGAGGCGGTGGTGACCCGCGCGCCGGCCGCTGGCGACCCGGCCGCGTACCCGGCGACGGAGGTGCACGACACCCCGGAGACGCCGACCATCGCCTCGCTGGTCGAGCTGGCGAACACCCGCGCCCTCGGCGGCCGGACGGACTGGACCGCCGCCGACACGTTGAAGAACGTGGTGCTCACCGTCCGCCGGCCGGGCGCGGAAAGTGGCGAGCTGCTGGTGATCGGCCTGCCGGGCGACCGTGAGGTGGACCTCAAGCGGGTGGCGGCCGCGGTGCATCCGGCCACGGTGACCGTCTTCGAGGACTGGGCGGCCCACCCCGAGCTGATCCGCGGTTACCTCGGGCCGCAGATCCTCGCCAAGCACGGCATCCGCTACCTGGTCGACCCGCGGGTGGTCACCGGCACCGCCTGGCTGACCGGGGCGAACGAGCCCGGCCGGCACGCGGTCGACGTGGTCTGTGGGCGCGACTTCACCCCGGACGGCACGATCGAGGCCGCCGAGGTGCGTCCCGGCGACCCCTGCCCGGCCTGCGCCGGCGGCGAGCTGACCATGCGGAGGGGCATCGAGGTGGGGCACATCTTCCAGCTCGGCCGCCGGTTCACCGACGCCTTCGCGGTCGACGTACTCGGCCCGGAGGGCAAGCCGGTCCGGCCCACCATGGGCTGCTACGGCATCGGGGTGTCCCGGGCGGTCGCGGCGGTGGCCGAGCAGCACCACGACGACCGGGGGCTGGTCTGGCCGGCGGCGGTCGCGCCGTGCGACGTACACCTGGTGGCTGCCGGGAAGGGGCCGCAGCTCGACGCGGCGCTGGATCTCGGCGGACGGCTCTCCGCCGCCGGCCTGCGGGTGCTGGTCGACGACCGCACGCACGTCTCGGCCGGGGTGAAGTTCACCGACGCCGAACTGGTCGGCATCCCGCGCGCCGTCGTGGTCGGCCGTCGTCTCGCCGAGGGGTACGTCGAGCTGCGCGACCGGGCCTCCGGCGAGCGGGTCGAGCTGCCGGTGGACGGCCTGGTCGAGCGCCTGCTCGACGAGGTACGCGGGACGCGCCAGGACCGGGTGTAACGGACCCGCCACGGGGTACCGCTGTCGGATCGGCCGAGGTGTTTCGGAGGGCTCATGTTCCGGGTCAGCGACGTGATGACAAGGCAGGTGGTCTACCTGCCGGCGGAGACCGCCCTGGAGGAGGCGGCCAGGGTGATGAGGGAGTCCGACATCGGCGACGTGGTGGTCACCGATGGGGCGACGCTCGCCGGCATGTTGACCGACCGCGACATCGTCGTCCGGGCGGTGGCCGAGCGGGCCGACCCGGTGACCACCATGATCGGCTCGATCATCAACCGTGAGGTGGTGATGATCGAGCAGCAGGCCACCCTGAGCGAGGCGGCCACCCTGATGCGGGAGCGCAACATCAGGCGGGTGCTGGTCTGCGACGGCGAACGCAAGCTGGTCGGCATCGTCTCCCTCGGCGACCTGGCCCGGCACCTCGCCCTGGAACAGGTGCCCGGAGGGCACGGCTAACCTCAGGGGGTGCCCGAGATGCCGAGCAAGCTGGCCGAGATCGTCGACGAGTTCACGGGCGCGCCCCGCGACGTGGTGCTGGAGATGCTCCTTGAGTACGCCGACGTCGTCCCGCCCCTGCCGGCCGGCGTGGACCGGGCGGAGCTGGAGCAGGTGCCCGAGTGCCAGACCGCCTTCTTCCTCCGCGCCGAGGTCAATCCGGACCGGACGGTGACCACGGTCTTCGACTGCCCGCCGGAGGCGCCGACCACGCGCGCCTTCGCCGGCATCCTCGCCGAGGGGCTGGCCGGGGCGAGCGCCGAGGAGGTGCTGGCCGTCCCGGACGACCTCTACCAGCGGATGGGGCTGGCCCAGGCGATCAGCCCGTTGCGGGTACGCGGCGGCAACGCGATCCTGGCCCGACTCAAGCGCCAGGTCCGGGAACAGATTTCCTGATCGACGGGTTGTCTCCGATCATGGAGATCGAGATCTACGCCGACGTCGTCTGCCCGTGGTGCTGGATCGGCAAGCGCCGGCTGGAGCAGGCGCTGGAGTCGTACGACGGCGAGGTGACCGTCCGGTTCCGGCCGTTCCAGCTCGACCCGACGCCGGTGACCGAGCCGAAGCCGCTGGTCGAGGCGCTGGCCGCGAAGTTCGGCGGCCGGGAGCGGGCCGAGGAGATGTTCACCCACGTCACCCAGGTCGCCGCGGGCGTGGGCCTCGACCTGCGCTTCGACCGGGCGGTGCAGGCCAACACCTTCGAGGCGCACCGGCTGATCCGGTACGCCACCGAGCGGGGCCGGGCCGCCGAGCTGGTCGAGGCGCTCTACCGGGCGCACTTCCACGACGGCGTGGACATCGGGTCGACGGACGCGCTGGTCAAGCTGGCCGCCGAGGCCGGCCTGGACGAGGCCGAGACCCGCGATCACCTGGAGTCGAACCTGGGCCGGCGTGAGGTGGCGGCCGAACTGGCCACCGCGCACCAGATCGGCGTCTCCAGCGTGCCGACCTTCGTGCTGGCCGGCAAGTACGCCGTCACCGGCGCCCAGGAGCCGGAGACCCTGCTCGCCGCCCTGCGCGAGGTCGAGCAACGCGAGGCCGACCATCGAGAATCAGCCGAGTGACCATCATCGATCTTGTTTCACGTGAAACAAGATCGATGATACTGACTACCTAGGCCGGTTTGGCCAGGTCCTCCACCACCGTCGCCCCTGGCAGCACGCCGAGCGCCGGCCCCGGCAGCGCGATCTTGCTGTGCCGTACGCCGGACCCGATGATCACATGCGGGGTGGCCACCACCCGCGAGTCGACCAGAATCGGCCATTCCTCCGGCAGCCCGATCGGGGTGATCCCGCCGTACTCCATCCCGGTCAGCTCGACGGCGTCGGCCATCGGCGCGAAACTCGCCTTGCGTACGTCCAGCATCCGGCGGACCACGCCGTTCACGTCGGCCCGGGTGGTGGCGAGTACGACGCAGGCGGCGTACCGGGTCTCGCCACCCCGCTTGCCGGCCACCACCACGCAGTTCGCCGACTCGTCCAGCCCCACCTCGTACGCGGCGCAGAACGCGGCCGTGTCGGCCAGCTCGGCGTCGATCGGGGCGACCAGCACGTCGTCGACGTCCACCGGCGCCTCACCCGGCCACCCTCCGATCGCGGCGGCGACCGGCGGGGCCAGCAGGTCCAGGCGGGTACGGGCAGGTTCGGTCTTCAGCGTCCCCATCACGGATGCGATCCTCGCACCCGTCAGCCGGCTCCGCCCATCGGCGTTCCGACCGAACCGCCGTGCGCCGGTAGGGGCGACTCACAGTGCAGCACATCGCGGGCTCCCGGGGGACCGAAGCTTGCGGAAGGCGCGTCAGCTGCCGGTGAGGAAGGCGTTCTCGCGGGCGAACGTCCGATCCTGGTGGACCGCGAGTTGCTCGGCTCGGGCCATCTGGGCGCGGTGCGCCTCGACGTCCTCGATGCCGTGCCGGACGCCGAGCCGGATCACGCCGTACAGGAAGACGAAACCGAACACGTAGAGGACCACCGTGGTGATGAAAACCAGCATGCGGTCACGGTAAGGCGAATGTGAACCGCCGCAGCTTTCATCTTCGGCCGGTTCCCCCGTACGTGTCCGCGAGGTGCTCCGCCCAGGTCCGGGTGCCGGTCGGGGTGACCGTGGTGGTGAGCCCGCCGGACCGCAACGCCCGACCGAACCGCCCCGGGATCCGTACCGGCAGCAGCGGGCGGTGGGATCCACGGGCGGCCCGCCACGTCCGTACCGCCTCGTCGAAGCGGAGCACCTGCGGGCCGCCGAACTCCGCGACCGCGTACGACGGGCCGGCGGCCAGCATCGCGACGAGCCGGCTCGCCACCTCACCGGAGTCGACCGGCTGGGCAACCACGGCCGGGTCACCGATCACCGGCCCGAGCCGGCTGGCACCACGCAGCAGCCCCTCCAGGAACTCCGGAAACTGGGTCGCCCGCAGCACGCTCCACGGCACCGGGCCGGCCGCCACCACCTGCTCGGCCGCGAGCTTGTGCCGGTAGTAACCGAACGGCACCCGGTCGACCCCGACGATCGAGACGTACACCAGATGTCCCACGCCGGCACGGTCCGCGGCGGCCACCAGCCGGCCGGTGCCCAGCACGTCGACCGCGTGGGTACGACGGACCGGCGAGGAGGCCAGGTGGAGCACCGCCTCCACCCCGTCCACCGCCGCGGCCAGCCCGTCGCCGGTGGCGAGGTCGGCCGCCATCCACTCCACCGTGGAGTCCTCTCGGGGACGCCGGCTCACCGCCCGCACCGTGTGCCCGCCGTCCCGCAGTCGCGGCAGCACCTCCCGCCCGAGCTGGCCACTCGCCCCGGTTACCAGAACCCTCATCACCCGTCCCCTCCCATGCCTGCCCCGAGGACGAGACGCCGTCGCCGTTCGTGACGGTGGGCCGAGCTCGAACCAGGAAGTGGTGGCCTCGGAGCGACCGGAAGGCCACCAGATCCAGGATCGAGCACGATCCCGGCTCGGCGGGCGTGGTCGGTCAGGGAGCCGCCGGACGTACCACCACCCGGCCGGCGAGCAGGAGGCCGAGGAGACCACAGCCGGCGGCCACGGACAGGGTGACGGCGTAGCTCGCCGGGCCGGGTGCCGATCCCGCCGCCAGCACGGCACCGGTCAGCGCCAGCACGGTGGCGGCGGCCAGCGAGTCGCCCAGTTGCAGCGCCGAGCTGTTGCGCCCCTGCTCGTCCGGTGCGGACAGCGCCAGGGTGAGCACCGACAGGGACGGATAGAGCAACCCCATACCGAGGCCGGCCACGGCCCAGGCGACCACCACCAGCGCCACCGGCACGCCCGGCAGCGCGGCCACCGCCACGCCGGCCGTACCGAGGGTGATGCAGCCCAGCCCGGCCCGGGGCAGCGTGGCCGTGGAACGCGGCGAGGCCATCCGGCCCTGCAACCACGAGCCCACCGACCAGGAGATCGAGCCGACGGTCAGCAGCAGACCGGCCGCGGTCGGCGAGAAACCGCGCTCCCGGGAGAGCATCAGCGGAAGCACCACCTCCGTCCCGGCGAACGCCGCCGAGGCGAGACCGCGCAGGCCGATCACCGTGGGCAGCCCCCGCGCGGCCCGCAGGAAGCCGGCCGGCAGCAGGCGCGGGACGCAGACCAGCAGCCCGGCCAGCGCCACCGCCACCAACACGGCGGCGGGCACGCCGCGCTGCTGCCCCCCGTGGTGCAGCAGTGCGGCGCTCGCCCCCGCCCCGCAGGCCCAACCGATCCGGGCCAGCGCTCCAGTCGGCGGCCGGACCGGGACCGCCGCGCCCAACGCACGCAGCCCCGGCTGGATCAACAGCACCGCCGGCACCGCGACCACCGGCACCGCCAGGAAGACCCAGCGCCAGCCCAGGTGCTCGACGATCAGGCCGGCCAGCGCCGGACCGACCAGCGACGGCACAACCCAGGCCGCGGCGAACGCGGCGAAGACCCGCCGCCGCAACTCCTCCGGGTACGCCTGCCCGACGATCACGTACAGCGCCACGGAGAGCAGGCCCGAGCCGAAGCCCTGCACCACCCGGCCGGCGACCAGCACCCCCATCGTCGGGGCGGCACCCGCGACGACCAGCCCCGCCACGAACCAGGCGACCCCGTGCCACATCGGTGCGCGAGGTCCCCGCGCATCGCACCAGATGCCGGAGACGACCATGGCCACCACGCCGGCGGCGAACGTGCCGCCGAAGGCGAGCCCGTACAGGGACAGCCCGTCCAGGCTGCGGGCGACCGTGGGCATCGCGGTGCCCACGGCGAGGGCCTCGAACGCGAGCAGCGAGACCAGGGCGACGCTGCCCACGGTCATCGCGCGCAGGCGCGGCGAATACAGATGCGCGGGTGGGGCCGCCGGCCCGGCGGTGGCGGTCACCGGCGGCCCGGCGTACGTGCGGTCGACATGGGCTCAAGCATCAGACCTCAACCCGGATTTATGTCAACCGTGAGCCCCGTCTCGTCAGGCCGACTGCAACGCCTGGCCCAGACCCCGGACCACCCCGGAGAGGTGCTGGTCGGCCAGCAGGTGACCGGCGGTGATCACCAGGGCCAACGGCCATTCGATCACCTGGAACGCGGCGAGCACGCCCAGCCCCGCGTAGTAGGCCAGCCTGTCCGGCGGCGGCACCGCCACCTCGCCCAGCACCGGGATCTCCACCCGCCGGCAGTACGTCTTGATCATCTCGTGTGTCTCGCTGAGGTTTCGCGTCAGCGTGCTCATTCCGCCTCCCCGGTTCCGACGACACATCGGCGTACGAGTCGGCATTCCACTGGGGAACCCGTCCATGCCTCGGCCAGCGGGGAAACTTCCCCCGCCAGAGGGGCATAACGGACGCGACGCCGGGAAGTCGGACCCCCTGGGACGAGCGCGGGAGGCGAGCATGACGTACGGCAAATGCGGCGACCGGCGCACCGGGGAGCGGGGCCGGCGGCTCGGCCG
Source organism: Micromonospora eburnea (assembly GCF_900090225.1). Lineage (NCBI taxonomy): Bacteria > Bacillati > Actinomycetota > Actinomycetes > Micromonosporales > Micromonosporaceae > Micromonospora > Micromonospora eburnea. The sequence continues at coordinate 7,101,380 of NZ_FMHY01000002.1, read as the reverse complement.
TATCCCTCGATGACCTCGCTGGGCCGCTACGCCGGCCTCCTGCTGTCGCCGGTGGCCGTACCGGACGCCGTCGCGCGGGTCGCACGTACCGTCGTCGCCGTCGCGCCCGGCGCGGCCCGGGCCGGCGGCGCCGTCGTGGGGAACGTCGCCCAGGCCGCCGTGCCGCACGGCGTCACCGAGGCCGCGGGGAGCGTGGGCACGGCGGCGACCAAGCTGGCCCGGTTCGTCGGGCTGACCCGCCGCCGGGTCTGGACCCGGGACGGCCGGCACCACATCGAGGTGCACGGCGTCTGCCAGGACCGCGGGGACCGGCTGGCCCGGCAGGTCGAGCAGGCGCTCGAACGGATGCCCGGCGTCGCCTGGGCCCGGGTCAACGCGCCCACCGGCCGGGTGGTGGTGGCGGTTCAGGAGCCGAAGCCGAAGCTACGCGAGCTGATCGCCACGATCGCCCAGACAGAGCGGGTCTGCCCGTACGAACCGGACGCGGAGATCCCGCCGCCGCACCCGCCAGAGGAGGGCCCCCGCACGCCGCGTACCTTGGGCGCGCTGGCCTCCGACGCGCTCGGCCTGACCATCTCGGCGGCCACCCGGATCCTGCCGTTCACCCCGTTACCCGCCGAGGTGAACGGCCTCCTCACCGCGATCGACCTGCACCCGAAGCTGCACGCGCTGGCCGACCGGGGGCTGCGCGCGGACCCCCGCGCCGACCTGTTCTTCCCGCTCGTCGAGGCGGTCGTGCAGGGCCTCACCGGCGGCTGGGCCGGGATCGTTCTGGACGGCGCGCAGCGGGTGGTGCAGTGGGGCGAGGCGCGGGCGCAGCTCGTTACCTGGACCAAGGCGGAGCCGCGGCTGACCGGGGACCCGGACCGCGCGGTGGCCCGGGTGCCGAAGGGGCAACGTCCCTGCCCGAGGCCCGACGGCCCGGCCGAGCGGTACGTGACCCGGGTGCTCGCCGCCGGGGCCGCGGCCGGCGCGGCGACACTCCCGGTGGCCGGTGGCAAACGAGCCGCGTCGGTGGCCATCTCCTCACTGCCGAAGGCGCCGGGCGCCGGACGGGAGGGCTACGCCGCCCAACTCGGCCAGATGCTGGCCCGGCGCGGCGTCATCGCGATGGACCGCAGCGTGCTGCGGGAGCTGGACCGGATCGACACGGTGCTGCTGGACAGCGCGGTCCTCGGCTCGGACCGGGGCGTGCTGGCCGACCTGGCGCCTCTGCCCGGTGCGGACACCGCGCAGGTCGCCGCTCAGGCGTTCGCCCTCTTCGACCCGGCCGCCCCCGACGCCGTACGGGAAGCCGACGGCTGGCGGCTCGGGCCGATGGACCGGATCGACGCCGAAGATCCGGGGGACACCCCGGACAGCCGCCGCCTGCGGGAAAGCGACGGACCACTGCTCGGCCTCGCGTCCGGCGGCACCCTGGCCGCCGTGCTCCGGGTCGAGCCGGAGCCGGCACCCGGCGTGGACCTGCTGCCCACCGCCGCCCGCCAGGCCGGCCTGCGGCTCGTGGTGGCCGGCGACGTCGACGAGCGGTACGGCTTCGCGGATCTCGTCGTGCCCGGCGGCCCCCAACTCGCCGACTCGGTACGCGCCCTGCAACGCGACGGCGCGGTCGTCATGGTCGTCTCCGGCGACCGCGAAGCGCTCGGCGCCGCCGACTGCGGGCTCGGCGTGGCCGCTTCGGACGACCTCCCGCCGTGGGGCGCGCACCTGCTGGTCGGCGACGACCTGAGAATTCCCGCCCTGCTGATCGACGCCACCGGGGTGGCCCGCCAGATGACCAGGCAGAACATCCGGATCGCGATGGCCGGCAGCGGTCTGGGGGCGCTGAACGCGTTCACCTCCGCACCTGCTCAGCTACCCGGCCGGACCCTCGCCGCGGTGAACGGCGCCGCCGCGATCGCCTTCGCGCACGGCGTGTTGCGGGCCCGTCGGCTACCGGACCGCACCCGCTCACCGGTGCCCGCGGTGACCGCCTGGCACCTGATGCCGGCGGCGACCGTGCTGGCCCAGCTCGGCTCCGACCCGGCCGGGCTGACCAGCGAGGAGGCGGAACGCCGCCGACGGTCGGCGACCGGCGACGGGGGCGGCCCGCCCGGGCTGCTGCGCGCCTTCGTGGACGAGCTGGCGAACCCGCTCACCCCGGTGCTCGCCGCCGGGGCGGTGCTCTCCGCCACGTTCGGCTCACTGGTCGACGCGGCCCTGGTCGGCGGGGTGGTCGGCGGTTCGGCGCTGGTCGGCGCGGTGCACCAGCGCAACACCGAACGGTCCCTGGCCGAGCTGCTGTCCCGTTCGGCGGTGACCGCCCGGGTGCTTCGGGACGGCGTCGAACAGGTGGTGCCCGCCGAGGAACTGGTCCGCGGTGACGTTATCGCGGTGGGCCCCGGCGACGCGGTGCCGGCCGACTGCCGGTTACTCACCTCCGACGGGCTGGAGGCCGACGAGTCGTCGCTGACCGGTGAGTCCCTGCCGGTCGGCAAGAGCCCCGAACCGGTGGTGGCGGCGGACGTCGCCGAGCGGCACTCCATGCTGTACGAGGGCACCACCGTCGCCGCCGGCCACGGCACCGGGGTCGTGGTGGCGACCGGCGAGGAGACCGAGGCGGGACGGAGTCTCGCGATGGCCCGGCAGGCCCCGCCGGCCAGCGGCGTGGAGTCGCGGCTCGGGAAGTTGACCAGCGCCGCCGTGCCGCTGGCGGCCGGCTCGGCGATCGCGGTGGCCGGTGCGGGCCTGCTCCGGGGCGTACCGCTGGTGGAAACGGCGGCGACCGCCGCGAACCTGGCCGTCGCCTCGGTGCCGGAGGGGCTGCCGTTCCTGGTCAGCGCCGCGCAACTGGCTGCGGCGCGGCGGCTGGCCGAGCACGGCGCGCTGGTCCGCAACCCACGGACCATCGAGGCGCTGGGCCGGGTGGATGTGCTCTGCTTCGACAAGACCGGCACCCTCACGGAGGGCAAGCTGCTGCTGGCCGGGGTGGGCGACGGCGACGACCGGTACGCCGCCCCGGACCGGCTGGACGAGCCGCTGCGGCTGACCCTGGCCGCGGCGCTGCGCGCCACCCCGGCCGCGGCCGACCCGGACGAGCTGCCCCAACAGACCGACCGGGCGGTACGCCGGGGCGCGGGTACCGCCGAGGTGTCGGAGCAGGTCGGCGCGGCGGACTGGACGGCGGTGGGCGGGCTGCCGTTCGAGCCTTCCCGCGGCTATCACGCCACCGTCGGACGGACCGCCGACGGGCTGCTGCTCAGCGTGAAGGGCGCCCCCGAATCGGTGCTGCCCCGGTGCACGGCCCGGCGCAGCAGCGGCGACCAGCCGCTCGACGACGCGGGCCGGAAGGCCCTGCACGCGATGCTGGCCGAACGGGCCCGGGCCGGGCACCGGATCCTCGCCGTCGCCGAGCGCCGGGTGGAGAACAGGGCAGTAACCGACGAGCAGGTCGCCGACCTGGTCTTCGTCGGGTTCCTGGCACTCGCCGACGGGGTACGCGAGAGCGCCGCGCCCGCCGTACGCCGGATCCGGCAGGCCGGGGTGCACGCCATCATGATCACCGGGGACCACCCGGCCACCGCCGGGGCCATCGCGGCGACCATCAGCCCCGATCACGGGGAGCAGCGGGTGGTCACCGCGACCGACCTGGACCGGCTGGACGACGACGCGCTGGCCGAGCGGCTCATGGCGACCGACGTGGTGGCCCGCTGCACCCCCGCCCACAAGGTCCGCATCATCCAGGCGCTGCAACATCGGGGCCGCACGGTGGCGATGACCGGCGACGGCGCGAACGACGCCCCGGCGATCCGGCTGGCCGACGTGGGCATCGCGCTCGGCCAGCGCGGCACCCCGGCCGCCCGCGCCGCCGCCGACCTGGTGGTCACCGACGACCGGCTGGAGACGATCATCGCCACGCTGGTCGAGGGCCGGGCGATGTGGTCGTCGGTCCGCCACGCGTTGAGCATCCTGGTCGGCGGCAACCTCGGCGAGATCGCGTTCAGCGTGCTGACCGCCGCCGCCACCGGCCGATCCGCGCTGACCGGACGGCAACTGCTCCTGGTCAACCTGCTCACCGACCTCGTGCCGGCGCTGGCCATCGCGGTCCGCGCGCCCGCCTCCGACCGGGCCGACCACCTGCTGCGCGAGGGGCCGGACACCTCCCTCGGCGCGACGTTGACCCGGGAGATCGCGTTGCGGGCGGGTGCCACCACGCTGGGCGCGACCGCCGGCTGGACGGTGGCGCGCTGGACCGGCCGGCAGCAGTGGGCCGGGACGGTGGCGCTCGCCTCGCTGGTCGGCACCCAGCTCGGCCAGACCGTGCTGGCCGGCGGCACCAGCCCCACCGTGCTCGCCTCCACCGCCGCGTCGGTCGGCGTACTGGTCGGGGTGGTGCAGACGCCGGGGCTCAGCCAGTTCTTCGGATGCACGCCGCTCGGCCCGGTGGGCTGGACGATCGCCGCCGGCTCCGCGCTCGGCGCGACCTTCGCCAACGGCGCGCTCACCCGGCTGGTCGACCGCCTGCCGCAGCGCTGAAAGGAGGGGCCCCCTATTAACGCCTCGCGTTGTAAAAGGGCCCCCTGCAAACACCCGAACCCGGCGCTGGCGGACGACCGGAGCATGGCAACGGCGATCGGGGGTACGGCCGGAACATGGCAACCGAACAACCGCGGGTGACCTTCATCGGCACCGCGACCACCCTGCTGAGGCTCGGAGGGTTCACCCTGCTCACCGACCCGAACTTCCTGCATCGGGGCCAGCGGGCGTACCTCGGCAAGGGGCTCTGGTCCAAGCGCAGCACCGACCCGGCGCTGACCATCCCGGAGCTACCCACGCTGGACGCGGTGATCCTGTCCCACCTGCACGGCGACCACTTCGACCGGGTGGCCCGCCGGGGGCTGGGCCGGGAACTGCCGATCGTCACCACGCCGCAGGCGGAACAGAAGCTGCGCCGGTGGGGTTTCCGGGCGGCGGAAGGGCTGCCCACCTGGCGGTCGTACGAGTTGCGCCACGGCGACGAGACACTGCGGCTGACCGCGCTGCCCGGCCAGCACGGTCCCGGTGTGCTCGACCGGCTGATGCCCGACGTGATGGGCACACTGGTCGACCTGGAACGCGGCGGTCACCGCGAGTTCCGCCTCTACATCACCGGCGATACCCTGCGGCGCCCGCAGCTCGCGCAGATCCCCCAGCGGTTTCCGGACATCGACGCCATGCTGATCCACCTCGGCGGCACCAGGGTCGCCGGCATCCTGCTCACCATGGACGCGCGGCAGGGCGCCGACGTGGTGGAACTGATCCGGCCGAAGCTGACCGTGCCGGTCCACTACGACGACTACCCGGTGTTCCGCTCGCCGCTGCGCCACTTCGTCGAGGAGGCCCAGCGGCGCGGCTTCATCCGCCAGGTACGCACCATCCACCGCGGCGAGACCGTCCCGCTGACCCCCTGACCCCTGTTTCGCGCCCCGCCGTCCAGCCCGAGCCGCCGTAAACCGGTCGAGGCCGGCGCGGCCGGGCGGTTAGGGTGCCGCCGTGCCGCCACGCCTGGAGAAGATCACCACGGAAAACGTCCTGGCCGCCTGCGCGATCGCCGTCCGCCCCGACCAGGAGGGCCTGGTCGAGCCGGTCGCGCGGTCGCTCGCCGAGGCGTACGTCCAGCCGGACGTCGCCTGGCCGCGGCTGATCGTCGACGGCGACCGGCCGGTCGGCTTCCTGATGGCCTTCCTCGACATCCGGTGGCGGGCGAACGACCCGGCCGACGTCCGCTCCGGGCTGTGGCGGCTGAACATCGCCGCCGACCAGCAGGGCCGGGGGTACGGTCGCTTCGCCGTCGAGGCGGTGGCCGAGGAGTTGCGCCGCCGCGGCACCGACCGGCTCGTCGCCACCTGGGTGCCCGGCGCGCACGGCCCGGAACGCTTCTACCGCCGCCTCGGCTTCCGGCTCACCGGCGAGCACAGCGGCGACCAGGTGGTCGGCGCGCTGGACCTGTGACGGTCAGTGCCAGGTTGCGGCGGCCCGCCGCAACCGGTCGTTGATCGCCCGCCCCACCCCGACCTCCGGGACCGGCTCGACGACGATCTCGGTCACCCCGGCCGCGTCCAGCCGATGCAACGCGTCGAACAGCCGCGCCGCCGCCGCGGTCAGATCACCCTCGGGCGACAGCACCTCCACCGCCGCCCAGGCACCGGCCGGGCGCTCCCGGAAGGCCAGGAACCCGCGCCGGCCGCCGTCGCCCGGCGCCGGCTCCGCCGCCCCCAACCGCAACGGGGTACGCGGGGCGTAGTGCGCGGCCAGCGTCCCGGGCGCCACCGGCTGGCCGGAGCTGCCCGGTCGTACGTCGACCGGGCCGACCGCCTCGACCAGCGCCTCCACCGGCAGCGCGCCGAGCCGCAGCACCACCGGCCGTTCGCCCCGGGCGTCCACGATGGTCGACTCGATGCCGCACCGGGTCGGGCCGCCGTCGAGCACCACCTCCACCGCGTCGCCCAGCCCGGCCACCACGTGCTCGGCCCGGGTCGGGCTGAGCTGACCGAACCGGTTGGCGCTGGGTGCAGCCACCGGCACCCCGGCGGCGGCGATCAGCGCCCGGGCGGACGGCTCGTCCGGCACCCGGACCGCCATGGTCGGCAGACCGGAGGTGACGATCGGCGGGATCGCCGCCGGCCGGTCCACGATCAACGTGAGCGGCCCGGGCCAGAACCGGTCGACCAGCGCGGCGACCGCCGGCGGCACCGCGCCGACCAAACCGGGCAGGTCGGCGGCGTCGGCCAGGTGAGTGATCAGCGGGTCGAAGCTGGGCCTCGCCTTCGCCTCGAAGATCCGCGCCGCCGCCCGGGCATCGAGCGCGTTCGCGCCCAGTCCGTAAACCGTCTCGGTGGGGAAGGCAACCAGCCCACCGGTACGCAGGACGGCAGCCGCCTCAGCGATGCCGCTGGCGGCCGGCAGGACGCGCGGGGATCCGGAACTCACGCCCCGACGCTAGCCTGCCGCCCCACGGTCGCTACGACGGGCCGGTGGGGTGGCCGCCGCCGGCGCTCGACTGTGATCGACTCCGGGTGCGGGAACCTGCCCTCGTTTGCCTCCGCCTGGACGGGGAAGGCGGATGGCACGGCCGGAGGCGAGGAGACGTGATGATCGAGGTCTGCCGGACCATCCGTACCCGACCCGAACAGATCTTCGCTGTGCTTGCGGATGGTTGGAGCTACGCCGGCTGGGTCGTCGGCGCCGCCCACATACGGAACGTCGATGACGGCTGGCCCGCAGTGGGCACCCGAGTCCATCACCGGTTGGGCCCGTGGCCGCTGCAGATCGAGGACCAGACGGTGGTACGCGCGATGGAGCCGAACCGGCTACTCGAACTCGAAGCACACGCCGGGCCGTTCGGCATCGCCCGTATCCGCCTGGCACTCGAGCCGCTCTCGGACACCACGACCCGGGTTCGGATGAGCTGGACGGGGGCCGCAGGAGTCGCCCGCCTCATCCCGGAGTCCGTACTGGCGCTGATGCTGCGCCCGCGCAACTCGGAAACACTGTACCGGGTGGATGACATCGCCACGCACCGAAAATTCCGCACCGTGTAGGTGGCCGCTACAGGCAGGGCGAGCGCCTCCGGCGAATTGCCCTCCGCTGGAGGCGATGCGGGCGTACCCGACCCAGGTTGACGGGTGCTCTACCTCGGCACCCCAGTCGTCCCGATCAGCACCTGCAACGACCTCTCGCGGACCGGACGCAGACTGTCTCCGCTAGGCGGAGGGGGACGGAGCCTCCAGTGGGCGGACGGCGGCGCATCAAGCGTCCGCGACGGCGAGCAGCACGAAGCCAGCGGCGGTGGTGGCGAGAAGGGGCGGGCGGAAAGCAGCGGTGGCGCCAGCAGAACCAGAGCGGCGATGCCGCTGATCCGGCGCAGGGCGAGCTGGTTGAAGATGATCCGTTCCAGCCGGCTGCGGCCGAACAGAAAAACCGCCGGCCCGCCGAGGATGACCGCGAGCGCCCAAGACGCAAACACCTGGCCCCAAGGGATGGCCGGGCAGCGTGTTCAGAAAAGGGTTGGCTGTACTCGCAGCAAGATCAGCCAATGTTGGTGCTGGTGGAGCCCAGGGGACTTGAACCCCTAACCCCTGCCTTGCAAAGGCAGTGCTCTGCCAGTTGAGCTAGGGCCCCGAGTCGGGCGGACCCGCCCGGTGCTGGCAGCCGGAAAACGGCGACTCAGCGCAGGTCTGGTGCGGTGGTCGCCTCGTGCCAGAGGGCGCGCTCGTCGTTCGAGGCCTTCACCTTTCGGGCCACGACGGCGGCCACGCCGACGATGCCGGCCAGGATCAGCAGCTTCTTGAACATGGGGCTACCCCTCACGCTCGACTAACGTCGGACGACGTGCGGTGGGGCTAGCTGGAATCGAACCAGCGACCTCAGAGTTATCAGCTCTGCGCTCTAACCGACTGAGCTATAGCCCCGCATGGCGACCGGGCAAGGTTAACCCATCGCCTCCCCCGTGCCCAAATCGGGGTGGCCCGAAGCTGATCCACCCCCGTGTGCGGCAGGTCGGGCTGTCCGGGCGAGGAGAGACCGCAACATGCGACGGTCGATCAAGGCCGGGGTGGTCAAGCCGGGGCGTGTCGGCGACACGCCCCGGCTTGGCAGATCAGTCCCGCTCGGCGAGCGTCAGCTCGATCCCGCCGACCAGGTCGGCGCAGACGTTGTAGACGAACGCGCCAAGAGTGGCGAGCGCGGTGAAGAGCACGACGTTGACCAGGCCGATCAGCGCGGAGCTGAGGATCACGCCCTTGGCGGTGATCTGGAAGCCGCCGCCATTCGAGCCGCCGCTGGCGCTGACCAGATCGGTCAGGCTGTCGTTGACGCTCTTGAACACGCCCATCGCGTCCAGGGCCAGGTAGAGCACCGAGGTGGCGACAACCACCACGATGAAGAGCACCACCGAGACGGCGAACGCGAACTTCATCACGGACCACGGGTCGATCCGCTTGAGATTCAGCCGGGCCCGGCGCGGCCCGCGCGACGCGGCTGAGCTGACCGAGCTACGCGCGGCGCGTACCGCCTCACCCACCCGCGCGGCCCCGACGGCACCGGCCCCGCTGATGCCCGGCGGCAGTCCCCCGCCGTTGGCCGGTCGGCCCGCCGGCGCGCCGGCCCGAGCGCCGTCCGACGGCTTGGTGGCGGTGCCGAGGCCGGCTCCAACGCGGGGCTGGGTGCCGGTCGTGCCGGGCGACGGACGGGCCGTGCCCGTTGTCGGGATCGGCTGGGTCGTGGCGGGCTTCGCCGCCGTGGCCGTCGGGGCGGCCGGGCCGTCGGCGGAGGGCGTGGCACCGACCTTGGTCTGGTCGGCCTTCTCAGTCGTCCCCGAATCCTCCGCGGGCTTGTCCGGCGGCGGAGCCATGCCGGGGGCCCGGGTGAACTTCGGGGCAGGCGCGTCGGCGGGGACGGTGGCCCGGCCCACGGCCGCACGGCCGGTCGCTGGTGTACCGCCCTTTGCGGCCTCCTCGTCGACCGGGTTGGCCGAGGTCCCCTTGTTCCCCGACTTCGCCTGTGTCTCCGTCATCAACTAGTCCTGTTCGTCAGGCTCGTCGGCATTGCGAGCAATCGCCACGATAGTCACGCCGTCCGGGAGGTCCATCAGCTTGACCCCCATTGTGTTCCGGTCACGCGTACGGCGTACAGGCTTCACCGGAGTCCGGATGACACCACCATTGCTGGTGATCGCGAACAGCTCGTCCTCCGGGCTGATCACCACCGCGCCGACCAGACCACCGCGTCGCTCAGTAATCTTCGCAGTCAGCACGCCCTTACCTCCCCGGCCCTGGACCGGGTATTCCTCGATCGGGGTACGTTTCGCATATCCCCCGTTCGTCGCGACGAGCACGTCCATCTCTTCCATGCCCTCGCTGCGGATGACCTCCATGGCGAGCAGGACGTCTTCCTCGCTGAACCGCATGCCGATGACGCCGGAGGTGGCCCGGCCCATCGGGCGCAGCGCCTCGTCCGTGGCGTTGAAGCGGATGGCCTGGGCGTTCTTGGAGACCAGCAGCAGGTCGTCCTCCGGGGCCACGAGGGCAGCACCGACCAGCTCGTCCTCATCGCGCAGGTTGATCGCGATGATGCCGCCGGATCGGTTGGAGTCGAACTCCTCAAGCCGCGTCTTCTTCACCAGGCCGTTCTTCGTGGCAAGTACCAGGTAGGGCGCCACCTGGTAGTTCGGGATCTGGATGATCTGCGCGATCTGCTCGTCCGCTTGGAACGCGAGCAGATTGGCCACGTGCTGGCCCTTGGCCACCCTACTGGCTTCCGGAAGCTCGTACGCCTTGGCCCGGTAGACCCGACCCTTGTTGGTGAAGAACAGGATCCAGTCGTGCGTGGAGCATACGAAGAAATGGCTGACGATGTCGTCCTGACGGAGGGTGGCGCCACTGACGCCCTTGCCACCCCGCCGCTGCGAGCGGTAGAGGTCGACCTTGGTGCGCTTGGCGTACCCGGTGCGGGTGATGGTGGCGACCACGTCCTCGCGGGCGATGAGGTCCTCCATCGAGACCTCGCCGTCGAACGGCACGATCTGGGTACGCCGGTCGTCGCCCCACTTCGCGATGATCTCGCCCAGTTCCTCGGAGACGATCCTCCGCTGCCGTTCCGGCTTGGCGAGGATGTCCTTGAGGTCGGCGATCTCCAGCTCAAGCTTGGCCAGATCGTCGAGGATCCGCTGCCGCTCCAGGGCGGCCAGCCGGCGCAGCTGCATGTCGAGGATCGCGGTCGCCTGGATCTCGTCGATCTCCAGCAGCCGGATCAGGCCCTGGCGGGCGTCCTCGACCGTGGGCGAACGCCGGATCAGGGCGATCACCTCGTCGAGCGCGTCGAGCGCCTTGGCCAGACCGCGCAGGATGTGCGCTCGCTCCTCCGCCTTGCGCAGCCGGAACGCGGTCCTCCGGCGGATGACCTCGATCTGGTGCTCGACGTAGTAGCGGATGAACTGGGCCAGGTTGAGCGTACGGGGCACGCCGTCGACCAGCGCCAGCATGTTGGCGCCGAACGTCTCCTGGAGCTGGGTGTGCTTGTAGAGGTTGTTGAGCACCACCTTGGCGACCGCGTCGCGCTTGAGCACGAGCACCAGCCGCATGCCGGTACGCCCGGAGGACTCATCCCGGATGTCGGCGATGCCGCCGAGCTTGCCCTCCTTGATCAGCTCAGCGATCCGCTCGGCGAGGTTGTCCGGGTTGACCTGGTACGGCAGCTCGCTGACCACCAGCGCCGGGCGGCCCCGCTTGTCCTCCTCGACCTCGACCACGGCGCGCATCCGGATCGAGCCACGCCCGGTCCGGTACGCGTCCTGGATGCCCGCGGTGCCGACGATCAGGCCGTGGGTCGGGAAGTCCGGGCCCTTGACGATCTCCAGCAGCGCTTCGAGGGTGGTCGCCTCGTCGGCCTCCGGGTTCTCCAGGCACCACTGCACCGCCGCGCCGATCTCCCGCAGGTTGTGCGGCGGGATCTTGGTGGCCATACCGACCGCGATGCCCTCGGAGCCGTTGATGAGCAGGTTGGGAATGCGGGACGGCAGGATGGTGGGCTCCTTGGCCCGACCGTCGTAGTTGTCCTGCATATCGACGGTGTCCTCGTCGATATCCCGCATCATTTCCATGGCGAGCGGGTCGAGCTTGCATTCGGTGTAGCGCATGGCCGCAGCCGGATCGTTTCCGGGCGAACCGAAGTTGCCGTTGCCGTCCACCAGCGGGTACCGCAGCGACCAGGGCTGCGCCATCCGGACCAACGCGTCGTAGATCGGGGAGTCGCCGTGCGGGTGGAACTGACCCATCACGTCGCCGACCACGCGGGAGCACTTCACGTAGCCGCGGTCCGGCCGGTAGCCGGAGTCGAACATGGCGTAGAGAATCTTGCGGTGAACCGGCTTGAGCCCGTCCCGGACGTCCGGCAGGGCCCGCCCGACGATGACGCTCATCGCGTAGTCGAGGTACGAGCGCTGCATCTCGACCTCGAGGCCGACCGGCTCGATGCGGTCGTGCTGCACGACCGCGGCCAGTGTCTCCGGGGTCTCCGGCTCGTTCGGGGTGGACTCGGGAGTATCGGTCACTGTTAACCCTTATCAGACTCAGAGTCGTGTTCGTGCTGTGGATAACGGCTGTGGAAACCGGCCGGACTGTGGATAACTCTGTGGATAGCCGGGCCGGCCGGTGGATCGCCGACCGGCCCGGCACGCTCCGTCAGATGTCCAGGAACCGCACATCCTTGGCGTTGCGCTGGATGAACGAACGGCGCGCCTCGACGTCCTCACCCATCAGGACGCTGAACAGCTCGTCGGCGGTTGCGGCGTCGTCGAGCGTCACCTGGCGCAGCGTACGGGTGGCCGGGTTCATCGTGGTCTCCCACAGCTCGGGGTAGTTCATCTCGCCGAGACCCTTGAACCGCTGGATGTCATCCGGCTTGGCGTTGGGCTTCTTCTGCTGGCGCAGCACGATCAGCCCGTCCCGTTCGCGGTCCGAGTACGCGTACTGGGCGTCGTCGCCCTTCTTGTTCCACTTGATCTTGTAAAGCGGCGGGGCGGCCAGGTAGACGTGCCCCAGCTCGACCAGCGGGCGCATGAAGCGGAACAGCAGGGTGAGCAGCAGCGTCTGGATGTGCTGGCCGTCCACGTCGGCGTCGGCCATCAGCACGATCTTGTGGTAGCGCAGCTTCTCGATGTCGAAGTCGTCGTGGATGCCGGTGCCCAGCGCGGTGATCAGCGCCTGGACCTCGTTGTTCTTCAGCACCCGGTCGATCCGGGCCTTCTCCACGTTGAGGATCTTGCCGCGGATCGGCAGAATCGCCTGGGTACGCGGGTCGCGCCCCTGCTTGGCCGAGCCGCCCGCCGAGTCACCCTCGACGATGAAGACCTCGGACTCGCGCGGGTCGGTGGACTGGCAGTCGGCCAGCTTGCCCGGCATCGAGCCGGACTCCAGCAGCGACTTGCGGCGGGCCAGCTTACGGGCCTGCTGCGCGGCGATCCGGGCCCGGGCGGCCTGGGACGCCTTGGTGATGATGATCTTTGCCTCGGCCGGGTTGCGGTCGAACCAGTCGACCAGCGACTCGTTGCAGACCCGCTGCACGAAGCTCTTCACCGGGGTGTTGCCGAGCTTGGTCTTGGTCTGGCCCTCGAACTGCGGGTTGGTCAGCTTGACCGAGATGATCGCGGCCAGCCCCTCGCGGATGTCCTCGCCAGAGAGCCTCTCGTCGCCCTTGAGCAGCTTCTTGTCCGCGCCGTACCGGTTGACGACGCTGGTCAGCGCGGCCCGGAAGCCCTCCTCGTGGGTGCCGCCCTCGTGCGTGTTGATGTTGTTGGCGAAGGTGTAGACCGACTCGCCGTACGACTCGTTCCACTGCATGGCGATCTCGACCGACATGCCCTCCTCCTCGGCGCCGAACTCGACCACCGTCTTGTGGATCGGGTTCTTCGACGCGTTGAGGTGCCGGACGAAGTCGGCGATACCACCCTCGTAGTGGAAGGTCACCTCGCGCGGCTTGCCCTCCTCGCCCTCCGGGGCCCGCTCGTCGAGCAGGTGGATGGTGAGGCCGCGGGTGAGGAAGGCCATCTCCTGGAGCCGGCGGTAGATGGTCTGGAAGTCGAAGTCGACGGTCTCGAAGACGTCCGGATCGGGCCAGAAGGAGACCGCCGAGCCGGTCCGGTCGGTCGGCTCGCCCTTCTCCAGCGGGGTCGGCTTGGAGTTGTGGTACTGCTGCCGCCAGACGAAGCCGTCCTTGTGGATCTCCACGGCCATCTTCGTGGAGAGGGCGTTCACGACGGAGACGCCGACACCGTGCAGACCGCCGGAAACGGCGTACGCCTTGCCGTCGAACTTGCCGCCCGCGTGCAGCACGGTCAGCGCGACCTCGACGCCCGGCTTCTTCAGCTTCGGGTGGAGGTCGACCGGGAAGCCACGCCCGTTGTCGGTGACCCGTACGCCGCCGTCGGCGAGCAACACCACGTCGATGGTGTCGCAGTATCCGGCCAGCGCCTCGTCCACCGCGTTGTCGACGACCTCCCACACGAGGTGGTGCAGGCCGCGTTCACCGGTGGACCCGATGTACATACCGGGCCGCTTCCGGACCGCCTCCAACCCCTCGAGGACGGTGATCGACTCGGCGCCGTACTTCTTGTTGTCCTCCGCTGCCACCCTCGGCCACTTTCTCGCACCGGCCGCGCCAGGGCGCGGGGGCGCGGGTTCGGCGGACATCACGCGACGTCGGCGCGCACGGCCGGTCCCCGAATCACCAGGTCGCGGATCGCGTACGCCGGGCGCCGCGGTCGCCCGCGGATCGCGATCGGCTCGACCCGATCCGGGACAATGATCAAGGGCCCTGCGGCCCCTGTGCGTCGCTCCGTGTCGGGTCTTTCGTCTCGCCGTCAATCTTACTCTGCGGAGCCGACGAAACCGCCACTCGGCACCCCTGCGCGGCGGCTGAGAACTCCGTAGCCGGCCGAACCGCGCTGTCTGCGACTCCCCCTACACACCATGCCTAGTTCGGGGGCACTTCCGACCGCTCCGGCTCGGCACGTCTGGCGCCGCGCCACGACCCGGAGCAGTCGTCCGACCATCTCCGGCTCGGCAAGTCTGACGCGGCGACGCGGCACGTCTGACGCGGCGACGCGGCACGTCTGACGCGGCGACGCGGCACGGAACATGGCCGACCGGGGGTCGCGGCCGGGCCCGCCGTGCCGTACCTTTGCGGCGTCTGCCGCAGTGCGGTCTTGATCTTTCCCGGCAAGAACCGGGACGATCAACCCGATCGGTCCGACAACTTCCTTACAAGAGGTGACGCCAGATGGGGCTGGACAACGTCGCGGTGCACTGGCCGCGCACCGGCCGCTTCTACGACCCGGTCGCGCCGGCCGAGTTCGTCGACTTCGGGGAGATCGTGGACATGCCACGGATCTCCGGCCCCACCGCGGCGCTCGCCGAGCTGATCGCCAAGACCGGCACGGTGCGCGCGACCGCGTACACCGAGTTGGTCGACCTGATCCTCGGCCTGGAGAATGTGCTCTACGCCACGGAGAACGCGGCCGAGGACGAGGATCCGGTGATCGACCCGGACGGCTGCTCCTGGATCGCCGACGGGTTGGAGAAGTTCGTCGCCCGGCACCGGCCGATCGACGAGGCGGTGACCTTCGAGTCGGTCAGCGAGGTACTGCGGTCGCTGCTGGGCGACGGCCGGCTGGCCGAGCAGCAGTTGCGCTGGCTGGACAGCCGGCTCGACAGGCTGCGCGACGAGAACGGCGATCCGCCGCAGTGGACCTTCACCTGCGCCGAGCTGAGCGTCCTGGCCGCCTTCTACCGGCGCTGCGCCGACCGGGGCTTCGCCGTCTACGCCGACGCCTGAGCCTGATCGACTCGACATACCGCATATCGGGGTCTAATCCGACGACAAGACCACGATTCGCCGCACACCGAGTCGGTCGAGGGGCCGCAGGCTGGTCGAGGGGCCGCCGGTCGAGGGCCGCGGGCCGGTCAGCCGTAGGTGTCGCGTGGACCCCGGCCGCGGACCCGACGCGGGCCGCGCGACCAGGACGGTGCGGCCGGGCCGTGGATGTGCAGCTTGCGCACCACATTGTGGCCCACCTCACGAGCAATCTGCTGGAGCAGCGAGCCGGCGAGCAGCCGGAGCTGGGTCGCCCACGCCGTCGAACGTGCCTCCACGGTCAGCTCGCCGTTCTCCAGCTTGACCGGGCGGCTGTGCTGCGCCACCTCCGGCCCGACCACCCGTTCCCAGGCGCCGAAGACCGTCGCCTCGGCCGCCGGCTGCTGCCAACCCCGCGCCTTGACCAGCTTCTCCAGCACCGCGCCGAGCGGTTGCGGGTCGCGCGGGTCCGGCCCCGGGCCGGAGTAGCCCCGCAGCCGCCGCTCGCCGTCACCGCGTACCGCGCTGCGCCGACGGGTGGTGGCAGCCGCCTGCCGGCGGGCCTTGGCCGCGTCCAACACCGCCCGGGCCAGCTCGGGTCCGGACGCCCCGGCCGGCAGGTCTCCGGCCGCGCCCGGGTCCGCCCCAACGCCGTCGGACGCGCCGGACGAGGCGGCCCGCCGCCCGCCCCCGGACGCCACGGCACCGTCCGCCGTGCCCCGGCCGTCCTCGGGGGTACGCCCACCGCGTCCCGGGCCCAGCCGGGCCGGCGGCAGCTGGACCTCATCCGACACGGCGCACCGTCCCCTCGCCCACCGCGTACCGGGCACCGCGCAGGGCCACCGGAACGTCGTCGTCGACCGCGCAGGTCACCAGGAGCTGACCGGCGCAACCGACCAGCTCGGCCAGCCGCTCCCGGCGGCCGGCATCCAGCTCGGCGAAGACGTCGTCGAGGACCAGCACCGGCTCGATGCCGTCGGCGCGCAGCAGGTCGTACCCGGCCAGCCGCAGGGCCAGCGCGAACGACCAGGACTCGCCGTGGCTCGCGTACCCCTTGGCGGGCAGCGGGCCGAGGGTGAGCGCGAGGTCGTCGCGGTGCGGGCCGACCAGGGTGGTGCCGCGTTCGATCTCCGCGGACCGATTCTCGGTCAGCGCTGCCTGCAACGCCTCGGCCAGCGCCGTCCGGTCGGTGGTCGGCTCGGCCAGCTCCACCGACGGCCGGTACGCGATCCCCGCCGCACCCCGGCCCGCCGCCACCGCGTCGTACGCCTTGGCGACGTGCGGGGCGAGCGCGGCGACCAACTCCAGCCGGCCGGCGAGCAGCTCGGCACCGTGGTGCGCCAGGTGGGTGTCCCAGACCGCGAGGGTGGACAGGTCCCCGCCCCGCGACCCGCCCGTCTTGCGGGCCAGGTACGCCGTACGCAGCAGCGCGTTGCGCTGCTTGACCACCCGCTCGTAGTCGACGCGTACCCCGGCGTACCGGGGCTGGCGGGTGACCAGCAGTTCGTCGAGGTAGCGGCGGCGCTCGGCCGGGTCGCCACGGACCAGTTCCAGGTCCTCCGGGGCGAACAGCACCAGCCGCAACGCGCCGAGCACATCCCGGGCGCGACGGGCCGGGGAACGGCCCAGCCGGGCCCGGTTGGCCTTGCCGGGGACGATCTCCAGCTCGACCAGCAGCTCCCGCCCCTCGTGCACCACCGCGCAGCGGATCACCGCCGAGGAGGCGCCCATCCGGACCAGCGGGGCGTCCGTGGCGACCCGGTGCGAGTCCAGGGTCGCCACGTAGCCGAGCGCCTCGACCAGGTTGGTCTTGCCGACGCCGTTGGGGCCGATCAGGACGTTCGGTCCCGGCTCCAGATCGACGCCGACCCGCTCGTACGAGCGGAAGTCGACCAGTTCGAGCCGGCGGACGTACACAGGCGGTGGCGGCCGGTCAGCGCTTGCGGACGGCGTGACCGCCGAACTGCTGGCGCAGCGCGGCGACGGCCTTCATCGCGGGCGAGTCGTCCTGCCGGGAGGCGAACCGGGCGAACAGCGAGGCGGTGATGACGTTCAGCGGCACCGCGAGCCGGACCGCCTCGTCGACGGTCCAGCGGCCCTCGCCGGTGTCCTCGGTGTAGCCGCTCAGCTCGGACAGGTCCGGATCCTCGTCCAGCGCGCGGTCGAGCAGATCGAGCAGCCAGGACCGGACCACGGTGCCCTCGCGCCAGGACTTGAACACGCCCGGCACGTTGGTCACCAGCTCGGACTTGGCCATCAGCTCGTAGCCCTCGGCGTAGGCGTGCATCAGGCCGTACTCGATGCCGTTGTGCACCATCTTCGCGTAGTGGCCGGCACCGACCGGGCCGGCGTGCACGAAGCCGTACTCACCGGCCGGCTTGAGCGCCTCGAAGATCGGCATCAGCCGCTCGACGTGCTCCTGCGCGCCGCCGACCATCAGCGCGTACCCGTTCTGCCGGCCCCAGACGCCGCCGGAGACGCCGACGTCGATGTAGCCGATGCCCTGCTCGTTCAGGCGCTCGGCGCGCGGGGCGTCGTCGCTGAAGCGCGAGTTGCCGCCGTCGATGATGATGTCGCCCTCGCCGAGCACACCGGCGAGCTCGTCGATGGTGGCGTCGGTGACGCCGGCCGGGACCATCACCCAGACCGCGCGCGGGGCCTCCAGCTTCTCGGCCAGTTCCGCGAGGCTCGCGACGTCGCTCAGCTCCGCGTCACGGTCGTAGCCGACCACCTCGTGCCCGGCGGCGCGCAACCGCTCGCGCATGTTGCCGCCCATCCGGCCGAGTCCTACCAGGCCGAGCTGCATCTGCTCCTACCTCCGTGCGTCTGGGTCTTGCTGGGCGCGATCAGCGGGACACGCGGATCGGCATGATGAGGTACCGGTACCCCGGGATGACCTCGCCATCCTCGCCGGCGGGCGAGATCACCGCGGGCTTGAAGGCGTCGACGAACGAGAGCAGAGCGTACTGGGCGCCCAGGTTGGTCAGGCCGTCGATCAGGTACTGCGGGTTGAAGCCGATGGTCAGCGGGTCGCCGGTGAAGGTCGCCTCCATGGCCTCGCTGGCCCGGGCCTCCTCGGTGCCGCCGGCCTCGACCACGAGGCCGTCCGAGCTGAAGCTGAGCAGCACCGGCGTGGTCCGCTCGGCGACCAGGGCGACGCGCTTCACCACCTCGATGAGGGTGCTGACCGGGACCCGGGCCTCGGCGTTGTGGGTGGCGGGGAAGAGCGAGCGGACCGGCGGGTAGTTGGCGCCGTCGAGCAGCCGGCTGGTGGTCCGCCGGGTGCCGCCGGAGAAGCCGATCATGCCCTCGCCGGCACCACCCTGGGAGAGCGCCATGGTCACCTGGCCACCGAGCGGGCCGAGCGCCTTGGCGGTGTCGTGCAGCGTACGGGCCGGCACCAGCGCGTTGAGGCTGACCTCGGGGTCGTCCGGGTTCCACTCCATCTCGCGCAGCGCGAGCCGGTAGCGGTCGGTGGCGAGCATCGCCAGGGTCCGGCCGGAGAGTTCGATGCGTACGCCGGTCATCATCGGCAGCGTCTCGTCCCGGCCGGCGGCGACGGCCACCTGGGCGACGGCGGCGGCGAAGGCGGCGGAGTCGATGGTGCCGGCGCTCTCCGGCATCTCCGGCAGGGACGGGTAGTCCTCGACCGGCATGGTCGGCAGGGTGAACCGGGCGCTGCCGCACACCAGTTCCAGGTGGGCGCCGACGGCGGCGATGTCCACCGGCTTGGCCGGGAGCGCCTTGGTGATCTCGGCGAGCAGGCGGCCGGAGACGAGGGCCGCGCCGTCGGCGTCACCCTGCACCTCGACGGTGACCTGGCTGGAGACCTCGTAGTCGAAGCCGGAGACCTGAAGGTTGCCGTCGGTCACCCGGAGCATCACCCCGGCCAGCACCGGTACGGAGGGTCGGTTGGGCAGGCTCTTGGCGGTCCACGCGACCGCCTCGGCGAGCGCGTCGCGCTCCACTCGGAACTTCATCAATGCCTCCGCGTCGACGTCAGCGACAACTCTCTCATGCCGACCGCTGCCACCCGTCCCGCCCGGCCGTGCGGGTACCCATCGCACCATAGGGCGCGCGGGCATCGGCTGTGCGCCCGACCCCATGGCTCAGGTGCCGGGGCGACCGCCGACGGCGGCGTTCCGGCCCGATCCACAGGAAGTCCAACGGTGATGATTGGTTTTTGTTGTTTAGAAGAGATAACTCATCGTCTTCATCGCACCTGTGCAAACTGTGGAGAACCGACGTCTGCGCAGGTCGGACAGGTTATCCACCGGTGGTTTTGCTGTGGAGAACCAGGGGGACAACCCGTGTCCTGGTCCACAGGCCGGGCCGGTCCCCAGGTTGTCCACCGTTATCCACCGGTTGTCCACCGCTAATCCACCGGGTTTCTCCCCAGAGCTGTGGACAGCCGGGACGACACCGACCGGCGTCATCCCCAGAACCTTCAACAGGCCACCCACAGGCCGGCCGCCGTCGGTGGACAACGCCGCCGTTGTCCCCAGGCGTCCACAGCTCCTTCCCCAGGGTTTGTCCACAGTCTGTGGGTAATCGGGTCCAGACGTAGCGTGGTTGTCCACCGCCTGTGGAACAGGGGGTGTGGAAAACCGGGTCGCTCTGTGGACGGCCACGACACCGATCATGTGCCCTCGACCGGGTCGAGGGTCAAGCTCCGCCGTGTCCACAGATACGAAGAAGCCCGGCCGGAGTCCCCGGCCGGGCGGTGCGTCGTCGCGTACGACTCAGGTTTGCTTGATCCGGTTGGTCAGCTCGGCGATCTGGTTGTAGAGCGAGCGGCGCTCCGCCATCTGCTGGCGGATCTTCCGGTCGGCGTGCATGACGGTCGTGTGGTCCCGGCCACCGAAGGCCTGACCGATCCGGGGCAGCGACAGGTCGGTCAGCTCCCGGCACAGGTACATGGCCACCTGCCGGGCGTTGACCAGCACCCGGGACCGGGAGTGGCCGCGCAGGTCCTCCAGGCTCACGCCGAAGTAGTCGGCGGTGGAGACCATGATCTGGTCGGCGGTGATCTCCGGGCCGGCTCCGTCGGGGATGAAGTCCCGCAGCACCTCCTCAGCCAGCGACAGCTCCACGGACGAGCGGGTGAGGCTGGCGAAGGCGGTGACCCGGATCAGCGCGCCCTCCAGTTCCCGGATCGAGTTCGACACCCGGGAGGCGATGAACTCCAGCACGTCCGGCGGGGCGTACAGCCGCTCCTGCGCCGCCTTCTTCTGCAGGATCGCGATCCGGGTCTCCAGGTCCGGCGGCTGGATGTCGGCGAGCAGCCCCCACTCGAACCGGGTACGCAGCCGGTCCTCCAGCGTCGCCAGCTGTTTCGGCGACCGGTCGGAGGTGATCACGATCTGCTTGTTGGCGTTGTGCAGGGTGTTGAAGGTGTGGAAGAACTCCTCCTGGGTCCGCTCCCGGTTCTCCAGGAACTGGATGTCGTCGATCAGGAGGATGTCCACGTCCCGGTAGCGGCGCTGGAACGCGCTGGTCTTGTCGTCGCGCAGCGAGTTGATGAAGTCGTTGGTGAACTCCTCGGTCGAGACGTACCGGACCGAGCGGGCGTTGCCCAGCGTGGTGGCGTAGTGCCCGATGGCGTGCAGCAGGTGGGTCTTGCCCAGCCCGGAGCTGCCGTAGATGAACAGCGGGTTGTACGCCTTCGCCGGCGACTCGGCCACCGCGACCGACGCCGCGTGCGCGAAGCGGTTCGAAGAGCCGATGACGAACGTCTCGAACATGTACTTCGGGTTGAGCCGGTTGCCGCCGGTCTCCGCCCCGCCCGGGAGCCGTCGGTCGGTCGGGCCACCGGGGCGGTGATCCGCGCCACTGCGGCCCGGGCCGGAGTCCGTGGCGCCGTCGCGGGGCAGGCCGCGCAGCGGCGAACCGTCGGCCGGCCCGGGCGTGTCGCGGTAGCGGGCGTCGTACCCACCGGTGTCCGGAAGCGGCTCCATCCGGTCGTCGAAGGCCCGACGCTCGGGGGCGTCGCGTAGCGGCTCGGCGAAGGCGGCACTGAACAGGGTGTCCTGACCGTCCCGGGCACCCGGGATGAGGGGCGGCCGGCCGCCGTCGGGCGTGCGCTGCCGGGGGGCCAGCTCCTCCGCCGTCGACTGCGGGCGATCCTCCGGGTACGCCGAGGGCTCGGGCCGGGCCGGGTAGCCGAACTCGGGGAAGCCGGGCGCCTCGGCTGCCGGACCGGACTGGCCGAGGCCGGCGAGCAGGTCCGGCGGAGCGTCGCGTTCGGCCGGCTCCGGTGCGCTGCGGTAGACGGTGCCGGCCGGGCGGGCCCCGCCGTCGTCGGCGACCCGTACCGTGACGGCGACCTGGACCGGCCGGCCGAGCCGCCGGCTCAGGGCCTCGGTGATGGCCGGGCGGAGCCGCGACTCGATCACGTCCCGGGTGAAGGCGTCCGGGACCGAGAGCAGCGCGGTGTCCTCGACGATGGCCCGCAGCCGGGTGAGCCGGAGGTACGCCCGTTGCTGCGCGGAGATGATCTCGTCGGCGAGCTCGTCCGTCGTCGCCGTCCACACCGCGGCCAGGTCGGTCGTTCCGGTCACCGTCGTGCCACCCCCTCGCCTCTACTCACGCCCGCCCGGACGGCTCACCGGTCGTCATCCACAAGTTATCCACAGCCTGTGTGTACCGACCGATTGTGGCCGCCCACCGGACGCGGGTCGGGGGCTACCCCCCTGTTTCCGGAGGCGTTGAAGCGGGTTCACCGTGCCGAACGATTCACTACCCTGTCCGGTCTTGCCGGTCACGACAACGCGGACCCCCCGACGCTGACCGCAATCGGGCACGCTAACAGTGCGGACCCCGCGCCATCAACCGTCGACACCGCCGCAGCCTTGTCAACATCAGTGAAAACCGCCCCTTCGGTCGTGCTCCGGGGGCTGTCGGGGCACCGGGTGTGATGTTTGACGGTCTTTGCCCCCCTGCGTAGGCTGGAGCGGCTGCTCTGTCGCCCTCTGCTAGGGTGATGGGTGCTTGCTGTCCGTGGTCGCTGCCCCGCATCGCCGAGGTGCCGCTCCGTCGGGCAGCGCCGATCGGAGGCCACCGTCGAGGTGGCCTGGACCACTGCACACGACCCCGGGCGATGCCCCGCGCGGGGCGTACGACAACGGAGAGCCTGACGTGAGCAAGCGCACCTACCAGCCGAACACCCGCCGGCGCGCGAAGACCCACGGCTTCCGGCTGCGCATGCGCACCCGTGCCGGCCGTGCCATCATCTCGACCCGTCGCGCCAAGGGCCGCACCCGCCTGTCGGCCTGAGGCCGACCGGTCCGGTCCGGGGACGTGGGCAGTCGTGCTGGCCGCCGCGCAGCGACTGCGGCGTAGTAGCGACTTCGCCGCAGCGGTCCGGGGTGGCCGACGTGTCGGCCGAGGTGCGGTCGTTGTGCACCTGACCCTTCCCGAGCAGACCGGACACCCAGCGACAAACCCGCCGGAGCCGGCGCGGAGCAGCGGTGCGGAGACCTCCGTACCGAGCCGCGCCGGCTTCGTCGTGTCCAAGGCGGTCGGCAACGCCGTGGTCCGGAACAAGGTCCGTCGCCGGCTCCGGCACCTGGTCCGCGAGCGCCTGGGCGAGCTGCCCGCCGGCAGCACCCTGGTGGTCCGCGCGCTGCCGCAGGCCGCCGAGGCGTCGTACGCTCGACTGGGGGCCGATCTGGACGCCGCCGTCGCCGCCGCGCGGGCCTCCCGGGGGCGACGGTCCCGGTGAACGGGGTGATCTCCGTGCCGCGGCCGACGACTGCCGGTGCCCGCATGCTGCTGGTACCCATCATCGCGTACCGTCGGTGGATAAGTCCGGCACTGCCGGCCCGCTGCCGCTTCTACCCGTCGTGCAGTGCCTACGCCGTGGAGGCGGTCTCCCGGCACGGCGCACTGCGGGGAGGCTGGCTGACGGTCCGGCGGCTGTCGCGCTGCCACCCCTTTCACCCAGGTGGACACGACCCGGTGCCTGAGCCGGGCGAGCGCCGCCGCGCCGACGTGACTGGAGCCTGAGAAATTGAGTCTTGACTGGATCTACTACGCGATCTCGTGGATCCTGCTGACCTGGCACTCGGCTTGGGACGCCATCGTGTCGGCCGAAGCGGTGATCGGGACGAACTGGTCGTGGATCCTCGCCATCGTCTTCCTGGTGGTGACGGTCCGGGTGATCCTTTTCCCGGTTTTCGTCAAGCAGATCAAGTCGCAGCGGGCGATGCAGGCGCTCCAGCCCAAGGTCAAGGAGCTCCAGGAGAAGCACAAGGGTGACCGGGAGACGCTCCAGAAGGAGATGATGGAGCTCTACCGGAAGGAAAAGGCCAACCCGCTGATGGGCTGCCTTCCGATGTTCCTCCAGATCCCCGTCTTCCTCGGCCTGTTCCACACCCTCAAGCGGCTCCGCCCGGACAACCCCCAGCCGACCCTGTACGGCTGGACGGTCGACCAGTTCAACAGCGCCTCGCACGCCAAGCTCTTCACCGCTCCGCTCTCCGGCCGGTTCGGCTCGACCGCTGAGGAACTGAGCCGGCTGGGGGCGAGCAGCGGGACGGTCAAGATTGTCGCCGGCGTGCTGGTGCTCATCATGATCGCCACGACGTACCTGACCAGCCGGCAGATGATTCTGAAGACCGGCTGGGCCGAAGACCCGCAGCAGCGCATGGTCCAGCGGCTGATGCTCTACGGCATCCCGGTCTCCCTGCTGGTCTCCGGCTCGATCTTCCCGATCGGTGTGATCATCTACTGGGTCACCAACAACCTGTTCAGCCTCGGCCAGCAGCAGTGGGTGCTGCGCAAGTTCCCGCCGCTGGTGCCGGCCAAGACGGGTGCCCCGGCCCGGACCACCGGCCAGCCGGCCAAGAGCGGCGGCCTGCTCGGCCGCAAGGCCGCCCAGCCGGCCGCGAAGGCCCCGGCGACCGCGCCGAAGGTGGCCGGCCCGAAGCCGGGTGCCAAGCCGACCAACCCGAAGAAGGGCAGCCGGCCCGCCAAGCGACAGGGCTGAGCCTGCGGGCCGCCACCGGTGTCGGTGGCGGCCCGTCCGGCCCCCGAGCTGCCACCGTACGGTCGGCGCCGGGCCGGAACCGCCGCGCCGAGCGCGGTCACGGGCGAGACTGCCCGTACAGACGTGCCCGAGGGCACCGGCGAAGCTCCCGCCGGCCCCGGGAGACCAGCGGACCCGACGGTCCGGCCGAGCGAGTACGGAGATGAGACCGTGACCGACACCAGCATCCCCAGCGCCGACCAGTCTCTGGACGAGGAGACCGCGGCGTCCGTCGCCACCGAGGAGGCGGAGGAGAGCCAGGGCGAGGCGGAGGCCGTCGAAAAGAAGGCCCCGGCCGACAGCGACCTGTTCCGGCAGAGCGAGATCGCGGCCGACTACGTCGAGGGCCTGCTCGACATCCTCGACTACGACGGCGACATCGACGAGCTGGTCTCCGGCGGCCGCCCGGTCGTCGAGGTGGTCGGCGGCCGCCTGCAGAACCTGGTCGGCCAGCGCGGCGCGACCCTGGAGGCGCTTCAGGAGCTGGCCCGGCTGGCGGTGTTCCGGCAGACCGGTTCGCCAAGCCGGCTGCTGCTCGACATTGGTGGCTACCGGGCCGCCCGGCGCAAGGAGCTGGCCGCCGTCGCCAAGAACGCGGTGGAGAAGGTCAAGGAGTACGGCGAGCCGGTGCGCCTGGAGCCGATGTCCGCGTTCGAGCGCAAGTGTGTGCACGACGTGGTGAACGCGATGAGCGGCGTGGAGAGCGAGTCCGAGGGCGTCGAGCCGAACCGCCGTATCGTCGTCCGGCCGGTGGACTGAACGAGTGACCCACGACGAGACGACGGCGGATGCCGTGGCCGGCCCGGGTGGTACGCCACCCGGGCCGTCGCCTGTCCGGCACGACCCGACCGTCGACCCGGTCTTCTCCGACGGCGAGGCGACCTCTGCGGCCGATCCGGCTCCTTCCGGTGCGCAGGCCGCCTCGCCCGACCCGAGCTTCTCCGCCGAACCGGGTACGCCGGCGGACCAGCCTTCCGACCCGGCGCCGGCGCACCCGGTCGAGCCCTCCGGTGAGGTGACTCCGACCTTCTCGGGACCGCCCGAGCCGGCGACGGCTACGGGTGGGTCAACCGCGGCGGTGCCGGTCGGTGACGTCGAGCCGCTGTTCGCCGAGCCGGCCGCCGGTGACGACCGTGGCCCGGCCGGCCCGCCTCCCGCGTCGCCGGCTGGTCCGTCCGTCGTGGACGATCCCGCCCGGTCGACCGAGGAGCCGCCGGCTGCTGCGGCGGCGACACTGCCCCCCGAGCTGGCGGAGGCCGCGCGTACCCTGTTCGGCGATCGCCTCGACCTGGCCGCCGCGTACGCCGAACTGCTGGCGACGGACGGCGTGGTACGCGGTCTGATCGGCCCCCGCGAGGCTCCCCGCATGTGGGAGCGGCACCTGCTCAACTGCGCGGCGATGGCCGAGCGGATCCCCGAGGGCGCGAGCGTGCTCGACGTCGGTTCCGGCGCCGGACTGCCCGGTCTGGTGCTGGCGATCGCCCGGCCCGATCTCACGGTCACCCTCGTCGAGCCGCTCGCCCGGCGGACCGCCTTCCTTGTCGAGGCGGTGCAGCAGCTCGGCCTGACCCGCACGGTCCGGGTGCTCAGGGGGCGGGCGGAGGAGGCGGCTGCCGGTACGCGCGACACCGCGCCGCTCAGCGCCGACATCGTGACCGCGCGGGCGGTCGCCGCGCTGGACCGGCTGGCCGCCTGGTGCCTCCCCCTCGCGGTGCCCGGTGGGCGGTTGGTGGCGCTCAAGGGCGCGTCGGCGGCCGAGGAGATCGCCGAGCACGCGGGGGCGGTGACCCGGCTCGGTGGCGGTGAGCCGGAGCTGCACCGGTGCGGGGTCGGCGTCATCGACCCGCCGGCCGTGGTGATCGAGGTGGTCCGGGAGCGGGTGGTCGCTCCGGTGCGGAAGAAGGGGCCGAAGCGGTCGCGTGGCGGTCGCCGCCGCGGCGGACCCGGCCGGGACCGCTGACGCCATCAGGTGTTCCCGCGCTGTTGGCCCGACCGTCGTCAACCGGTGCGAGGTAGCTGACCGATTCGAACCCGACGTGGACCCGCCGCGCCCATGCGCCGTAGGCTGGCCGCGCGTCGATAATGTGGAACGGCGGTGCCGGGCGGCAGCCGACCCGACCGATTCCCGCCGGGCCGTTCGCCGCGCCGGAAGCGGGTGGGGCCTGATCGACGGGGTGCGGACCGACCATCCGGAGCGGGCAGGGATGACAGGTGCATGACGACGGCAGGTACGACGATCCGCGGGTGACCGGGCCAGGAGGACGGCCCTCAGCCGCCGACCCTGTTTCACGTGAAACCGACTACCAGGGCTGGCCGCCGGGCGACGAGTCCCACGGCTCGGCCACGAGCCCGGCGGACGGCGATCCGTCGGCATCTCGGGACGTGCCCGGCGTGGGCGGCGTGCGGCCGACCTCCTCCGTGCCGGCGAACGTACCGCCGGCACGGGAGCCGCATGACCCGACCGGCGGGCCGGCGAATGTCGCCAGTCCGCGTCCGGCCCACGCGCGCGGCAACGCGGCGCTCCCCGCACGTTATGAGCCGCAGCCGCCGGGCTCGCCCCTACCGCAGCAGCCCGGCCCGCCGGCCGCAGCGGACGGGGTGGCCGGCCTGGTGGTGCCGCCGTCCGACACGCCACCGGACAACGGCTATGGTGCCGAACCCCCCGCCAGCACGTACGTTTCACGTGAAACCCCGACGCGCGAAGAGGATGACCCACCGTTGGCTATGGAGGCAATGCGCGCCGTGCAGATCCTGAATCCCAGTGGCGAGGTGAACATGCCTCGACCCCCACGGACGCGGGT
Organism: Micromonospora eburnea; assembly: GCF_900090225.1. NCBI lineage: Bacteria > Bacillati > Actinomycetota > Actinomycetes > Micromonosporales > Micromonosporaceae > Micromonospora > Micromonospora eburnea. The sequence continues at coordinate 7,074,185 of NZ_FMHY01000002.1, read as the reverse complement.
GATGTGCGTCGCGAACCAGAAGGGCGGCGTGGGAAAGACCACGACCACGGTGAACCTGGCGGTGTCCCTCGCCCTGCACGGGAACCGGGTCCTGGTGGTCGACCTGGACCCGCAGGGCAACGCCTCCACCGGGCTCAACGTCCCACACCACACCGGCGTACCCGACGTGTACGACTGCCTGATCGACAGCGTGCCCCTGGAGGAGGTGGCGCAGTCGGTCGAGGGCATCCCGAACCTGTGGTGCGTACCGGCCACCATCGACCTCGCCGGCGCCGAGATCGAGCTGGTTTCGGTGGTCGCCCGCGAGTCCCGGCTGGCCCGCGCAATCGCCGCCTACCCGGGTCACTTCGACTACGTCTTCATCGACTGCCCGCCCTCGCTCGGCCTGCTGACCGTCAACGCGCTGGTCGCCGCGCAGGAGGTGCTGATCCCCATCCAGTGCGAGTACTACGCGCTGGAGGGCCTCAACCAGCTGATCAACAACATCAACCTGGTTCGTCAGCATCTCAACCCGAGGCTTGAGGTCTCCACCATCCTGCTCACCATGTACGACCGGCGTACCCGGCTGGCCGACGCGGTGGAGCAGGACGTGCGGAACCACTTCGGCGACAAGGTGCTCCAGGCGGTCATCCCCCGGAACGTACGGGTCTCCGAGGCGCCGAGCTACGGCCAGTCGGTGATGACCTACGATCCCGGTTCGCGGGGGGCGACGAGCTATTTCGCGGCCGCCCAGGAGATCGCCGAGCGTGGGGTCAAGGAGCCGGTGAGCCGGAATGCGTAGTGCGGAGAAGTCGCTGGGAGGCGTCGCATGAAGAACCGTCCTCGTGGCGGCCTGGGCCGAGGGCTCGGTGCCCTCATTCCGACCGGGCCGGTGGCGGGTGGCGCCCCGGCGGCCGCCGAGCCGGAGCGGACGGCGGCGGCGATTCCGGCCCCGCCCGTGGCCGGTGCGGCTGCCACCATCGGAGCCGCTGCCGCCGCCCCGGCAGTGGAGCCCGAGCCGCAGCTGAGCCCGGTGCCCGGGGCCCGCTTCGCCGAGATCCCGGTCGACGCCATCGTGCCGAACCCGAAGCAGCCACGGCAGGTCTTCGACGAAGACGCCCTGGAGGAGCTGAAGGTCTCGATCCAGGAGGTCGGGTTCCTCCAGCCGATCGTCGTACGCCAGCTCGACGACGAGAAGTTCGAACTCGTCATGGGCGAGCGGCGTTGGCGGGCGGCCCAGGCGGTCGGCCGGGAGAGCATCCCCGCCATCGTCCGCGACACCAGGGACGACGCGATGCTCCGGGACGCGCTGCTGGAGAACATCCACCGGGCCAACCTGAACCCGCTGGAGGAGGCGGCCGCGTACCAGCAGCTCCTGGAGGAGTTCGGGGCCACCCATGAGGAGCTGGCTCGCCGTATCGGCCGCAGCCGCCCGCAGATCTCGAACACCATCCGGCTGATGAACCTGCCCGCCCAGGTGCAACGCCGGGTCGCCGCCGGGGTGATCTCCGCCGGCCACGCCCGGGCACTCCTCAGCCTGGAAGACGGCGAGGCCCAGGAACAGCTCGCCAAGCGGATCGTCGCCGAGGGCATCTCCGTACGCGCCACCGAGGAACTGGTGGCGCTGGCGCTCGCCGACGGTCCGGCGCAGACCCCGGCAGCGAAGCGGCGGCCGAAGCCACACGCGCCGGGCCTGTCGGACCTCGCCAACCGGCTCGCCGACCGGTTCGACACCCGGGTCAAGGTCGACATCGGCCACCGAAAGGGCAAGATCACCATCGAGTTCGCGACGGTTGATGACCTGGAGCGGATCGTCGGGATCATCGGCGTGGGCCAGGAGGACCAGCCCGAGGAGTAAAGCGGCCCGTCCCATCGACCGCGTGGTCCCCTGCGGGCCACGCGGTCGAGTCGTTCTCGGGGACCGCCGCCCCGGATCGGACCCGGGGCGGCCCGGCTGGCCCCCAACTCCTGGTCGGTGGCCCGGCGTGGTGGGTGGTCCGGCTTGGTGGGTGGTCCGGCTTGGTGGGTGGCCCGGCGTGGTCGGTGGTCCGGCTTGGTGGGTGGCCCGGCGTGGTCGGTGGTCCGGCGTGGTCGGTGGCCCGCTCCACTTGCGGCATACTGCGGTTTCGCTTGGCCTGGAGACCACAAGATGCCGCAAGGCGAGTCGATCAAGTGGGCGACAGCTCCATCTTGCCGCGAGGCGAGTCGATCAAGTGGGCGACAGCCCCATCTTGCCGCGAGGCGAGTCGATCGAGCGAGCGACAGCCCCATCCTGCCGCAAGGCGAGTCAGACCAGACGCGTACCCGGATTGGGGCGGCCGTTAGCCGGCGGCGGATGGGGGGCCAGCCGAAGCGCGGCGAACGATCGCTCGCGTTGAGCCCTCGACTCGACCCCGGCCGGTGCGCCGCGCCGTCCTGCCTTGGCCGGCGGTGCACCGGGGTGGCAGTAGCGAGGGCGGCGAGCAGGAGCCGCAGTAGAAGTGGCAGTGCCGAGCAGGGCTGCGGCCGAAGTGACGGCGTCGAGTGGGGGCTACGGTCGAGGATCGCTCCGGCTCCGGTCGCCAGGCAGCCGATGTCGGCCAACCGCTGGCCGACCGAGAAGCGGCCATTCCATCTCCGCCTGTCATGCTGACGATGCGGGCGCGATTGGCCGCTGGCGACCGGGCGTCCTGGACAGGCGGTCCCGACGACCGGCTCAGGCTCTGGGGCGGTGGCGCGCCGGCTGGCACCTCGAACTGGTCGGCCGCCGTAACAGGCCGACCGTTTCACGTGAAACAGTGCCGACAGACTCCCCTGGTTCACATGAACCGGGGCTGTCAAGGGGAACGCCAATGCGGTCCTTGCCGCCAATTCCGAGGCTGGGATCGACGGCGGCGGGGGCGCGATCAGTCACGCCCGTTGGCGAAACCTGCCGCAGGCCGGTTGATTCGACGTGTACGTACCCGGGAGGTCCCGCGCCAATCGCCGCCTGCTCGGCGGCGCATCAGTGCTCGGCACAGGACGACATCCGGGCGGCATCACGGCAGTGATCGGACTCGACTGACGCCCTCGCGGCGGGGGATGAGCACGAGTAGACGGCCTGTTTCACGTGAAACACTCGGGCGGTTGCCCGCGGGCTGAGACCGGGTGTACGCGGGGGATGAGAGGGATGGCGCGAAGGGCTCACTCCGCTGCCTGCCTCCAACCAGTCGGCCCTCGTGGCTTCGCACCGACCCTGCCGACGGCATCGCCAGCCAGCACAGCCGGCAACGTCGGGCACGCCATACGGCGCTCGCTCTGCTGCTTCACGACGCACGGCGCCGCCAGGACGGATCAGTCCGTCCGGACCCGTCCCGCCCGGCGGAGAACCCGCCCTATCCCGCGACCGCCATTCGACCGGTGTTGGCCCGCCTCGGGCAGCGGAAGCCGAACCGCCCACCTCCACCCGAGCGCCGAACCGGAACGGGCGCGCCCAAGGGCCGGTCGGCCAGCCGCGCGCCTCAGCATCCGTGATGCTGAGAGCGGACCGCGTGGTGCCAAGTGGGCCCTCGAAAGGCGGAGTGGACTGGATCCGGGCAGCCAAGCGGCAAAAGGGGGTCCGGAGGCCGGTGCCGATCATCGGTTCGATCGTTAAGGGAGAAGAGTTCGCAATCAGTGGACGGCGCGGGGCGCGGCGTCCACTCTGGGTTATCCACAGCTGTTTTCCACAGGGCGGCCTCGTTTCACGTGAAACAGAGTGCTGAAACCCGTACTGACCTGTGGATGACGCGGTGTGGTGGCGATCTCAGCGGCCTGTGGACAACCCGGTGGATAACCCTGGCCGTGACCGAGAAGGGGCGCTCGGTGCACGGCGAATGAGGTAGGGACAGGGATCGACAACTGGGCTAGGGTCAGCGTCGTGCAGGACACCCCTCCCTCAGTTCCGGACTTCACTCAATGGCCCTCCTTCCCCTTCGAGGGCGACCTTCGGGTCAAGCAGCTCGACGATCCGGTACCGGTCGAACCGCCCCGCCGCGGCGAGGGAAACCGGGAATGCACCGCCTGCGGTGCCCCCGACGAGGCGTACATCTGGGTCGGTGAACGGTGGCGGGTACGCGCGATGGACCGGCCCACCGGCCTGCCGATGGTGCTGATCCTGGAGTCCCGATCCCACCTTGATCTCGGCGATCTGCCGAACCTGCTCGCGGCCGAGCTGGGCGTGATGACGGTCCGTCTGGAACGCGCCATCCGTTCGTTGGACGGCGTCGCCCGGGTGCACGTCAACCGCTGGGGTGACGGCTCGGCGCACCTGCACATGTGGTTTCTCGCGCGGCCGTACGGGCGACTGCAACTGCGGGGCACGTTCCTGTCCCTGTGGGACTCGATCCTGCCCCCGATCTCCGAGGCGCAGTGGCGGGAGAACCTGGCTCTGGTCGCCGCGTGGCTGGCCGAGTTCGGCGGCCGTCCGCTCGCGGAACCGCCCCGGATTCAGTGGCAGGCTCCATCGAGCCTCTCCGCGCCGGCGGAGGCGGAGGTGGAGATCGTCGACGAGGAGACGATCTCGGTGATCGAGGCCGCCGGGGAGATCCCCGAGCCGTCGGACGATTCGACGACGGGGCAGCGGCCGGGCTGAGGCGAACCGCCCGGACAGGTCCTACCGGGGGCGGGCGGCGGCTCGGCGGACCAGTGCGCCGAGTACCCGTCCGAAGTCCAGCCCGGCTGCCTGGACGGCCAGCGGCAACAGCGAGGTCTCGGTCATCCCTGGGGAGACGTTGACCTCCAGCACGTGCGGTTGGCCGGCCGCGTCGACGATCAGGTCGACCCGGGAGAGGTCGCGCAGGCCGAGCGCGCCGTGTGCGGCGAGGGCCACCTCAGCGACCCGCTCGGTGGTCTCCTGGTCCAGTCGGGCGGGCGCGTGCCAGGTGGTCCGGCCGGCGGTGTACCGGGCGGCGTAGTCGTATACGCCGTTGCGGGGCACGATCTCCACCGGGGGCAGGGCCTGCGGGCCCTCGCCCAGGTCGATCACCGAGACCGCCACGTCCATGCCCGGCACATAGCGCTCCACGAGCGCTGTCTGGTCGTACGCGAAACAGCCGACCATCGCGGCCGGCAGCGACCCGGCCTCCCGGACCACCGCGGCGCCCAGCCCGGAGCCGCCCTGGGCCGGCTTGACCATCAACGGCAGGCCGAGCCGGTCGACGATCCGGTCCAGCACGGCCACCGCGCCCAACTCGGAGAACCGGTCGTGCGGCAGGGCCACCCAGTCGGGCGTGGGGATCCCGGCCTCGCGCAGCACCGCCTTCGCGGACGGCTTGTCCCAGGCGAGCCGGGAGGCGCGGGCGTCGCAGCCGACGTAGGGCACGTCGCAGAGGTCGAGGACCCCACGCAAAGAGCCGTCCTCACCGGTGGCACCGTGCAGGGCGATCACCACGGCGTCCGGCGGATCGGCAGTCAGGGCAGGCAGCAGAGCTACGTCCGCGTCCCGCAGCTCGGCCTCCACGCCGACCGCCCGCAGGGCGTCGAGCACCCGCCGGCCGGACCGGAGCGAGACGTCCCGCTCGTACGAGAGTCCGCCGGCGAGCACCAGCACGTGCAGCTGGTCAATGCCGGCGAGATCGGTCACGAATGTCTGGGTGGCGGGGCTGACGGCCATGCGGGAATCATGCCAAGTCGGGACCGGGCGCGTCCGAGGCACCCTGCCGGCGCCGCGGCCCCGAGCCGCCGACCGCGCCGAAGACCTTGCGCATGGCGATCTCCTGCCCCATCACGCCGGCCAGCCGGCGGACGCCCTCCCGGATCCGCTCGGGCGGGGGGAAGGAGAAGTTGAGCCGCATGTTGCCGACCCCGGTGCCGTCGGCGTAGAAGCCGGTACCCGGGACGTACGCGACTCGGGCGGCGATGGCGCGGGGCATCATCGCCTTGGCGTCCAGGCCGTCGGGCAGAGTCGCCCAGACGAACAGGCCGCCGCCCGGGGTGGTCCAGGTGGTGCCGGCCGGCATCAGGTCGGCCAGCGCGCCGAGCATGGCATCGCGGCGTTCCCGGTAGATCTCCCGATAGACCTTGAGCTGCTCCCGCCAGGGCATGGTGCCGAGGTACGTCGCGACGGCGGCCTGCGCGTATCCGCTTGGGCAGAGGATCTGCGCCTCGCTGGCGATGACCAGCTTGTCGCGCACGGCGTGCGGGGCGAGGATCCAGCCCACCCGCAGGCCGGGCGCGAAAGTCTTGGAGAAGGTGCTCAGGTAGAAGACACCGTCGCGCCGCCGGGCTCGCAGCGGCGCGGGTGCCTCCTCCTCGAAGCCCAACTGGCCGTACGGGTCGTCCTCGACCACCAGCAGGCCGGCCCGCTCGCAGATGTCGAGCACCCGTTCGCGCCGTTCCTCGCTGAGCGTCACGCCGGTCGGGTTCTGGTACGTCGGGATGGTGTAGAGGAACTTGACCCGCCGGCCGGCGCGGGCCAGATCGGCGATGGCCGCCTCCAGCGCCTCCGGGATCAACCCCTGCTCGTCCATCGGCACGTGCACCACCTGGGCCTGGGCGGCCTGGAACACCCCGAGTGCGCCGACGTACGTCGGGCCCTCGGCGAGCACCACGTCGCCCGGATCCAGGAAGAGCCGGGCCACCAGGTCGAGCGCCTGCTGGCCGCCGACGGTGACCACCACGTCCTCCGGTGAGGCGCCGCACGACGCGTCGATCCCGGAGAGGGCCATCACCTCGCAGATCCGTTCGCGCAGCTCCAGGGTGCCCTGCCCGATGCCGTACTGGAGGGTGGTGACGCCGTGCTCGCTGCCGAGCCGGCCGAGCATCTCGCCGACCGCGTCGAGCGGCAGCGCGGCGATGTACGGGGCGCCACCGGCGAGCGAGACCACCTCTGGCCGGCTGGCCACTGCGAAGAGTGCCCGGATCTCGGAGGCGGTCATCCCCCGGACCCGCCGGGCGTACCGGTCGGTGTAGTCGTCGAGCGTCGTGCCGGTCATGACATCACCTCGATCGGGTGTCGGCGGGGCTCCCGCCGGTGTGGTACCCGCAATGCCGGCGACCATGGCGGCGCGGGACGCCGGTTGGTCGATCGTAGTCCGTGCTGGCCAGAGTAGGCGTCACCGTGTGGTGAACGTCCACATCCCGGACCTCACCGGCGGGGGTGGGCGTTCGCGCGTCCTCTCCCGTACGGTCGGCTGGGAGCGTACGATCGCTCGTCGGGGGCAGGGAAGGCGGCGCCGCGAGCACCGCGCCGGTTTCGGCTCCGAGCCTATGGTGGGGATGCGCTGATGTCGCGACGTCTGGTCAGTCTGACCCTCGACACCCTCGAGGATCTGCCCCGCCGGTGCCGGCGATGCGTCTACTGGGAGCTGGATCCGGTCTCCGCCGATCGGGCGTGCGCCGCCGGTGACCCCGGGCTGGAGAAGGAGGCCTGGGTTTCCCAGACGCTGCTGGAGTGGGGCTCCTGCGGCAAACTCGCGTACGTCGACGGCATGCCCGCTGGTTTCGTCATGTACGCCCCACCGGCGTACGTCCCACGCTCGATGGCCTTTCCCACCTCGCCGGTCTCCGCGGACGCCGCGCTGCTGATGACCGCCAACGTGGTGCCGGCCTTCGCCGGTGGCGGACTGGGCCGGATGCTGGTCCAGGGGGTGGCCCGGGACCTCACCAAGCGCGGCATCAAGGCGATCGAGGCGTTCGGCGACGCGAAGTTCGGCGACGACGCGGAGGACGACCCCACCCGGGCCTGCCTCGCACCGGCCGACTTCTTCCTCTCGGTGGGCTTCAAGACGGTCCGTCCGCACCCCCGCTACCCGCGCCTGCGGCTGGAACTGCGTACCGCGCTGAGCTGGAAGTCCGACGTCGAGTACGCGCTGGAGAAGCTGCTCGGCTCGATGAGCCCGGAGACGCTGCTCCGCCCGGTACGCCCAGCCCCAGCCACCCGCGCCATGGGCTGAGCGCCACCCCGCGCCATGGGCTGAGCGCCATCCGGGCGCACAGTCGGTCGGGAGACCCCCGCCGCGGCCCGCCACCGAGCGGCACAGGCGGCCGCAGAGCGGTTCAGTCCGCAACTGTCCGGCTCAGCCCGCCACCCTGCCCCGCGACGACGACCGCCCGTAGCGCGCTCACGTCGATCGAGCCGGTGGGAACGTCCCGCTCGATCGGGAAGTACATCCGCTGCACCGCGGCCACGATCGCCTCGACGATCCGGTCCCGGAACCGGGGGTCGACCAGCCGGCCCCGGTCCTCCGGCGACGTCAGGTAGCCCACCTCGACCCGGACCGCCGGCATCTTCGTCAGCCGCAACAGGTCCCATGCCTTGGCGTGGGTGCGGCAGTCCCGCAGGCCGGTACGGGCGACGATCTCACGCTGCACCAGGCCGGCCAGCCGCTCGCCGGTGGCCGAGGTGACGCCATTGTCGGTGCCGTAGTGGTAGGTGGCCACGCCGTTGGCCGCCGGGTTGGCGTGCCCGTCGGTGTGCAGCGAGATGAAGACGTCCGCGCCGAGGGAGTTGGCGAGCTGGGCGCGGTCGGCGTCCGGCAGGCAGGTTTCCGGTGACGGGCCGCGGGTGAGCTGCACCCGTACGCCGGCCGCGGCCAGCCGTCCCTCCAGCCGGCTGGCCAGGTCGTGCACGATGTCCGCCTCGGTCCAGCGCAGCGGGCCGTCGGGCACCACCTCACCGGGGTCGGTGCCGCCGTGTCCCGGGTCGATCACCACGGTCCGCCCGACCAGGGTCGGCCCGGCCTGGCGGATGGCGTCGGACTCGCGAAGCCACTGGGGGCGTCCACCGACCACCTTGCGGCCGAGGCGGCGCAGCGCGTTCATGGTGTGCGGGCCGCAGGTGCCGTCCGGTTTCAGCCCCATCTCCCGCTGGAACTGCGCGACCGCCCGGGCGGTACGGATGCCGTAGGTGGCATCGGCGCGGCCCACGTCGTACCCCATCTCCAGCAGGCGCTCCTGGAGCGACCGGACGTCCTCGCCGATCAGCGGCTCGGGTACGGCGTGGTACAGCGTGCGGGCGCCGAGTCGCCAGCGGGCGGCGTCCAGCGCCCGCCAGGTCTCCGCGCCGACCCTGCCGTCCACGCTCAGCCCGCGGGACTGCTGGAACGCCCGGACCGCGCGTTCGGTCTCGGCGTCGAACTCGTCGCGCTGGCCGTCCGCCGGCAGCAGGTCGAGCCCGGTGAGCACGGTACGGATCTCGACCACCGCGGGTCCCCGGTCACCGGGTCGGATGGGACGCACGATGACCCCCTCTGCACGGACACTGGCTGGCCGGAGACTCCGATGGAGATGCTTCCCTCGCTGGAGACGCCTACGGAGCGTACCGTGCCGATCACCGACCGGCTCCGGGTTCGTTCAGGTCAGCGGCGCCGTGGCCGGGAACGCCGGAACCCCCGCGCCCGGATACGGGAGCGGGGGTTCCGCGTGTGCGTCGCGGTCGGCTCAGAGCGCCGACTCGATGAGCCTGACCAGCTCGCCCTTGGGCTTGGCACCGGCGATGGACTGCACCGGCTCGCCGTTCTTGAAGACGGTGAGGGTGGGCACTGACATCACCCGGTAGGCCCGCGCGGTCTCGGGGTTCTCGTCGATGTTGAGCTTGACGATGGTGACCTGGTCACCCATCTCGCCCGCGATCTCCTCGAGCAGCGGCGACACCTTGCGGCACGGCCCGCACCACTCCGCCCAGAAGTCGACCAGGACCGGCTTGTCGGACTTCAGCACATCGCTGGCGAAGCTCGCGTCGGTGACCGCCTTGGTTGCTCCCACTATGACCCCTCCTCCGGGAGTTTCTCCGAAAATTCTCAGCCTTGCAGGGTGGCGATGAAACGCTCGGCGTCCAGCGCGGCGGCGCAGCCCGTCCCGGCTGCGGTGATCGCCTGCCGGTAGGTGTGGTCGACCACGTCGCCGGCGGCGAAGACACCCGGGATGTTGGTCCGGGTGCTCGGTGCCTGCACCTTCACGTACCCCTCGTCGTCGAGCTCGACCTGCCCGCGGAACAGCTCACTGCGCGGGTCGTGGCCGATCGCCACGAAGACGCCGGTGACGTCGAGCACCTTGGCCTCGCCGGTGTGCACGTTGCGGACCCGGACGCCGCTGACCTTGCCGTCGTCGCCGAGGATCTCGTCGACCACGGTGTTCCACTCGACCTTGATCTTGTCGTTGGCGAGCGCGCGCTCCGCCATGATCTTGCTGGCCCGGAACGAGTCCCGGCGGTGGATGATCGTCACCGACTCGGCGAACCGGGTGAGGAAGCTCGCCTCCTCCATCGCCGAGTCGCCGCCCCCGACCACCACGATGTGCTGGTTGCGGAAGAAGAACCCGTCGCAGGTGGCGCAGGACGACACGCCGTGGCCGAGGTATTCCTGCTCGCCGGGCACGCCCAACGGACGCCACGCGGAGCCGGTGGCGAGGATGACGGCCTTGGCGTGGTAGGCGGTCTCGCCCACCCACACGGTGCTGACCGCGTCCGAGCCGACCTCGCCGGTGTCCTTGAGCTCGACCCGGGTCACGTCGTCGGTGAGGAACTCCGCCCCGAACCGCTCGGCCTGCTTGCGCATGTTGTCCATCAGCTCGGGGCCGAGGATGCCGTCCGCGAAGCCGGGGAAGTTCTCCACCTCGGTCGTGGTCATCAGTGCGCCACCGGACTGCGCGCCCTCGATGATGAGCGGCTTGAGGTTGGCGCGCGCGGCGTAGACCGCCGCGGTGTAGCCGGCCGGCCCGGAGCCGACGATGATCAGGTTGCGGACCTCGTCCACTGCCGTCTCCCGATGTGTGTGTTCGTCATCTGCTCCGGCTGACCCACGCCGGGACGATGCCGATCCCGAGTGCCGACGGTTCAGCGACGTCGGCGCCTGACTTGCAGAACGTCATCGTACGAAGTGGGGATTCCCGAGCCGGTCATCTGGTGGGTCACGTCACGCGGCGGGACACGCCCGGAAACCGGTGACCTCACCCTACCCGCGTACGGAAGCGGGTGTCTGCCTCGGATCCGGGCACCCCGCACTCCGGGCCGCTCACCCATGCCCAACGCTCACCGGTCCCGTCGAGGAAGGTGACGACCAGCGCCGGACTTCCCTGGAAGGAGGCATAGTCGACCAGGTCGACGGTGAGCGGCCCGCCCGCGTGCTCGGCGCTGATCGAGCGGAGGCAGGACTCCAGCGCCTCGGGGCGGTTGAGCCGGTCCAGGCCGGCCGCCGCGGAGAGCCGCTGCGCCGCCGAGGGCCCCGTGGTCTCCCGCCCGCCGTCGGGGTCGGCGAAGAGCGCGTGAGGGATGCCGGGGAGCTGCTCCGGGCCGTAGTCGGTGCCGCTGTGCAGGACCGGCCCGGTGGTCCGGACGGGAGCGGTGCCCAGCGGGGCCGGGGCACCCTCCTGACCCCTGCCGGCGGCCGGGAGGCTGTCGGCCGCCACGCTGCTGTCGCTGCGGCCCGCGCCGATCAGGCTGCTCGCCCCGAACCCGACCGCGGTGACCGAGGCGGCCGCCAGCGCGACCGGGCCGGCGATCCGAACCCAGCGCCGGGAGCGCCGGCCCGGTCCGGTGCTGCGGCCCGGCCGGTTCGCCCCACCGGCCCGTGGCCCGGCCGGCCCGGCCGGCTGGGCCGGCGGCGTCCACCCCGTACGCCGGAGGTCGCCGGACGCGTGCCCCTCGCCAGCCGTCGGCTCGACGGGGGCGTCGTCGTCGACCGGGACCGGCCCGGCCCCGGCGAGCGCCGCTGTGATCCGGTCCGCCACCGCCAGCGGCATCTCCGGTGCCGGGCCGGTCGCCCAAGCGGCCAGGTCGGCGCGGACCAGGTCCATCGCCCGGGCCAGCGCGGCGTACGCGTCGCCCCAGGCCGGGTCCTCCTCGACCAGCCGGGCGACGGTCGCCCGCTCCGGGGTGCCGTCCAGCGCCCCGCCGACGTAGTCGGCGAGCAGGTCGTGGTCGACCTCGCTGAACTCCCGGGAAGTCACGTGTCCTCCTGGCTGGCGTCCCGCCGGGACCACCCCGACGTCGATCCGACGCCCTCCGCCGGCCGGCGGTTCCCTCCGGTGACGCGGGGCACCTCCGCGACCTCCTCCGAGCCGGTACGCAGATGCCCGAGGAGCACGGCCAGTCGGGCCCGCCCCCGGGCACAGCGGCTCTTGATCGTCCCCTCGGCCACGCCGAGGATTCTCGCCACCTCGGCCACCGGGTAGCCCTGCACGTCCACCAGGACCAGCGCCGCCCGCTGCTCGACCGGCAGCTCGGCGAGCGCCTGCCGGACCACCAGGGCGGTGTCGTGGTCGCGGGTCGGGGCGACCGGCTCCACCCCGCCGGTGTGCCGGCCGGGCTCCCCGTCGGTGTGCACCCCGTCCGGCAGCGGCACCGTGGCGTGCGCCTGACGCCGCCGCACCCGGTCCAGGCAGGCGTTCACCACGATCCGGTGCAGCCAGGTGGTCACCGCCGAGTCGCCGCGGAACCGGGCCGCCGCCCGATGCGCCGACAGCAGTGCGTCCTGGAGTGCGTCGGCCGCCTCCTCGCGGTCGCCGAGGGTGCGCAGGGCCACGGCCCAGAGCCGGTCCCGGTGCCGGCGGAACAGCTCGGTGAAAGCATCCCGGTCGCCGGCGACGTGGGCCCGGAGCAGGTCGAGATCGGACGCCCCGGCCGGGGAGCCGTCCCCGGTCGCCGGCCGGAGCGTACGCCCGCCGCGCCCCACCGTCACCACGCCCAGGAGCTGCGGTGCGTCAGGCGCGGCGGGCGGCTCACGAGCCGGTGACCGTGATTTCCTGGACGCCCACCTTGTAGCCGGAGCCGGAGTCCTTCTTCGGCAGCTCGGTGATCCAGAAGAGCAGGTACTGGTATTTCTGCTCGGGGTCGAACCCGTCGAAAATCATCTTGGTGCCGTCGTGCTTCTCGTACGGCTGCCCGATCGGCGTCTTGAGGTAGCTCGCCACGAGGTCCTTGTCGCCGGCCGAGGTGGGCGGGAATTCCTGCGTGCCGGTGAGGAGCTGGGCGGTGACGCCGGTGGCGGAGAGGACGGCCTGCACCGACTTGACGTTGTGCGGGGCACCCAGGTCGATCCAGACGCCCATGCCCCGCTTGAAGTTGCTGAAGTTGGCCGCGTTGTAGGTCTGGGTCTCCCAGCCCTTGTCCTCGTCGCCGTCCATCACCTTCTCGGCGTTGCGCACCTCGGCGCGGTCCCGGCTGTCCGGGTCGATGATCCGGACGTCCGCGATGTTGAGCTTGCGGGCCGGCGCGGCGGCCGGGGTCGACCCGTCCGTGGCGGGCGCACTGCTGGACGGGCTGCCCGCCTGCCCGGTGCCCGGGCCCTTCTTGTCGTCGCCGCTGAGCACGCTGATCCCGACGAGCAGCCCGACCAGGGCCACCGCCAACAGCCCGGCGATGCCCAGGGCCACCTTGCGGCCACCGGAGGCGGCCAGCGGCGAGGGCTCCTCACCGGGTTCGGCGGTGAACCGCAGCGGGCCGGTCGGCTCCAGGTAGTGGTCGTCGGCGGGGACGTCCAGTCGGCTCAGCTCGGCCGACAGCACGTCCGACGACGGCGGAGCGATCTCCGTGTCGAGCAGGTCCATGGTGAGGTCGTCGAGGTACGCCGGCACGCCGGCGCGTACCTGGCGGGGCGCGGCGATCGCGCCGCTGGCGTCCCGGACCGCGTCCGGGATCGCGGCGCGGCCGTGCCCGGCGGTGGCGCCGCGCAGTGGGGCCTCGCCGTGCGGCCAGTGCCCGGTCAGGGCGTAGTAGAGCAACCCACCGACCGCCCGGACGTCGTTCTCCTGGCTGTCGTCGCCGTCGGTGCGCGCGTCGGCCAGCACCACCCGGCCGTCGTCGCTGATCATCACGGTGCCGGGGTGGACGTTGCCGTGCACCATGCCGGTGGCGTGCACGGCGGCGAGGGCGCTCGCGACGGCGTTGCCGATGGTGGTCGCCCGTGCCGGATCGAGTGGCCCGTCGGCGGTGACCAGCTCCCGCAGGGACTGGCCGTCGACCCACTCGCGGACCACGTACGCCCGGTCGGCCTCGTCGATCGCGTCGTAGACGCCGACCAGGTTGGGGTGGATCACCCGGCTCGCCGCGACGGCGGCCTGGAGCATCTCGGTGGCGGAGTCGCCGCCCGGGTAGCGGAGGACCACCGCGACGGGGCGGCGCAGCACGACGTCGACCCCCCGCCATACCAGCCGGCCCGCGCTGTCGTTGTTGATGTGCTCTACCAGCTCATACCGCTCGGCAAGGAGTTCACCGGCCGTGGGAGCACCGAAGGTCATGACCGGAGGGGCAGTCTCCTCCGCCTCCTGACCCTCGCCGACCTGGGTCACCCGTCCTCCCTCGGTGATCGTGTCGATCGATGGACCCGTGCTGCTGGGCATGTGGCTGTCCGCTCTGCCTTTGAAGCAACCGGCGGGCTGGTGTCGACGCCTGCCGTACCCGTCGAGAGCGACCTTACCCGGGATGCCCGGTTCCTCGACATGTCATCTTCCCGCCCTGGCCGGTGGGAAGCCAGCGACCACGGCGCCGGCCGGTCACGACATCGTCCCGCAGCCGTCGCCAGCACACGCACCAGCCAATCTAGAGGTTGACGGCAAGTAGTCGGCGCACGGGTCAGCCGGTGCCGCAGCCGGCGGCTCCGGGGACAGGTAGTCCCCGGTTCGGTCGGTCGCTCTCGTCCTTACGGTTGGTTGTCCACAGGCCGAGAGGGTCATCCAGCGGCGAAACTTCGAGTTATCCACAGCCGTATCCCCAGGCTGGTGATCGTCGTTCACCGTCTGTCATCGGCGCGGCTCAGCGACCGAGCCGGCGTCGCACCATGCCGACCACCTCGGTGATCTCGCCGATCCGCAGCACGGTGGCCAGCCCGACGTACGTCGCGCCGATCACGGCACCGCCGACCAGCAGCCGGACCGCGGCGGCCACCCAGCTCAGGTGCGCCGGGTCGCCGGGCAGCAGGTTGACCACCAGCAGACCGACCAGGGCCGCGCCCAGCGCCGCGACGACCACCCGGCCCATGGTCCGCATGATCTCGCCCAGCCCGATCCGGCCCACCCGGGGACGCAGCAGCATCGCCGAGATCACCGCCGCCGCCACGTACGAGATCGCGTTGCCGAGCATCATGCCGGCCGCGGCGAAGGTGGCCGAGAAGCCGAGGAAGAGGCCGATCTGGAGGAGCACCCGCAGCGCCACCACCGGGATGTTGACCAGGGCCGGCGTCTTGGTGTCCGGCAGTGCGTAGAAGGCGAAGGTGAAGAGCTGGCTGATCGCGAAGGGCACCAGGCCGACTGCCGCCACCAGCAGCACGGTCGAGGTGGCCACCGCGTTCTCGCCGGTGAACGCGCCGTACCGGAAGATCACGACCGAGATCGGGCCGGCCAGCACCGCGTAGCAGACCGCGACCGGGGCGAGCACGGCGGTGACCATCCGGGTGCCCCGGGACAGGTCGGCGGTGACATCGCGGAACCGGCCCTCGCCGGCGGCGGCGCTCATCCGGGGCATCAGCGCGGTGATGATCGATACGGCGATGATGCCGTGCGCCATCATCAGCAGCAGGAAGACGTTGTTGTAGATCAGCAGGCCGGCGTTCTCCTTGCCGGCGGCCCGGGTGAGCAGGTTGACCACCACGAAGAGACCGAGCTGGTTGACCCCGACGTAGCAGAACATCCAGGCCCCGAGCCGGCCCAGCTCGCGCAGGCCCAGCTCGCGGAAGTCGAACCGCCACTTCCACCGGAAGCCCACCTTGCGCAGCGCCGGCAGCAGGCCGGCGCTCTGCACCGCGACGCCGAGCAGCGTGCCCCCGCCGACCAGCAGGATCCGACCGGGGGTCATCTGCCCCGGCTGCAACGGCTTGGCACCGTATACGGCGATGTACAGCCCGAAGATGCCGATCACCACGAGGTTGTTCAGGATCGGCGCCCACATGGGTGCGGCGAAGTGCCCCCGGGTGTTCAGCACGGCGGCGATCAGCGCGCTCAAGCCGGTGAAGAAGAGCATCGGGAGCATCAGGTAGGACAGGTCGTTGACCAGCCCCTTGTACGTGTCGTCCTTGCCGGAGGCGTAGATCGCGGTGAGCACCTGTGCGGAGAGCACCGCCAGCAGCGCGGCGGCGGCCAACGTGAGCACCGCCAGGGTGAGCAGCCGCTGGGCGTACGCCTCGCCCCGGTCCGGGTCGATCTTGCGGCGCCGGACCAGCACCGGGATCAGCACGCTGGTGAGCACCCCGCCGAGCAGGAACTCGTACACCTGGTTCGGCAGGAAGATGGCGGTGGTGTAGACGTTGCCGACCGCGTTGCCCAGGGCGGCACCGATCATCAGGTTGCGGATGAAGCCCGTACCCCGGCTCACCAGGCTGCCGATCGCCATCACCGCGCTGTTCGCCGCGGCGCTGGTCTCCGTGACCACCTCCTGCGGTGGTGCGGTGGCCTCGACGCCCGGCTGGTTCAGCGGCTCGGCGGAGATGAAGGTGGCCCCGTCGTTCGGCGGCCGGCCGCCGCGGTGCGCGTTCGCGCTGCGGTAGAGCCCGCCGCTCATCTCCAGCCTCCAAGGGGTACGTCGGAGCCGGACCTCCGGGCCCGCACGTCCACGACCTTAGTCAACCTCGACCGCTTTCCCGCGCCCGGCGCAGTAGTTCCCGCCCCGGCCCGATAGGCTGGCGATCCCATGTCCGAAGCCTCCGCCTCCCACGCCGCCGACCGTCGCGAGCTGACCGCAGCGCAGCGCAACGCCGTCGCCGAGCTGCTCCGCGTCTCGCCCGTCGCCGATGAGTTGGGCCGGCGCTTCGCCCGGGCCGGTCACGAACTGCACCTGGTCGGTGGCTCGGTACGCGACGCGCTGCTCGGCCGCCTCGGCGAGGACCTCGACTTCTGCACCGACGCCCACCCGGACCAGACGCTCGCCATCGTCAAGGGCTGGGCGGAGGCGATCTGGGAGACCGGCCGGGAGTTCGGCACCATCGGCTGCCAGCGCGAGGGGCTCCGGCTGGAGATCACCACCTTCCGTGCCGAGGCGTACGACCAGGTCAGCCGGAATCCGATCGTCGAGTACGGCACCAGCCTGGTCGACGACCTCAAGCGCCGGGACTTCACCGTCAACGCGATGGCGGTCAGCGTCCCTGGACACCGCTTCACGGATCCGTACGGTGGCCTGGCCGACCTGGCTGCCAAGATCATCCGTACCCCGGGCACGCCCCGGGAGTCGTTCGGCGACGACCCGCTGCGGATGCTGCGCGCGGCCCGGTTCGCCGCCCAGCTCCGGTTCGCGGTGCACCCGGACGTCCGTGAGGCGATGACCCGGATGGCCGCCGACCTGGACCGGATCACCGCCGAGCGGATCCGGGACGAGTTCACCAAGCTGCTCTGCGGCGTGGACCCGATCACCGGGCTGCGGCTGCTGGTCGACACCGGGCTGGCCGAACGCTTCCTTCCCGAGCTGACCGGGCTCAAGCTGGAGATCGACGAGCACGCCCAGCACAAGGACGTCTACGAGCACACCCTGACCGTGGTCAGCAACGCGATGTCCATGGAAGAGGACGGCTGCGACTTCGTGCTCCGGATGGCCGCGTTGATGCACGACGTCGGCAAGCCGGCGACCAAGGCGGTCGGCCCGGACGGCCGGGTCAGCTTCCACCACCACGAGGTGGTCGGCGCCCGGCTGACCAAGGCCCGGATGAAGGCCCTGCGCTATCCCAAGGACGTCACCGCCCAGGTGGTCAAGCTGGTCAACCTGCACCTGCGCTTCTACGGGTACGGGCGGGGCGAGTGGACCGACTCGGCGGTGCGCCGGTACGTCACCGATGCCGGCGACCTGCTGTCCCGCCTGCACAAGCTCACCCGTTCCGACTGCACCACCCGCAACCGGCGCAAGGCGGCCCTGCTCGCGGCCGACTACGACGCGCTGGAGGAGCGGATCGCCCGGATCGCCGCCGAGGAGGATCTGGCCCGGGTCCGCCCCGACCTCGACGGCAACGCGATCATGGAGCTGCTCGGCGTACCACCGGGTCCGGTGGTGGGGAGGGCCTGGCAGTACCTCAAGGAGCTGCGCCTGGAGCGCGGCCCGTTGAGCCGCGATGAGGCAGAGGCGGAGCTGCTGCGCTGGGCCCGCGACCAGATGTGAGAAAGGGCCCCCTGTTAACGCGTCGCGTTCTACCGGGAGCCCTTCCTAACGAACACCCTTAGGCGTCGGCCGACTCCACCGCCGCCTTGCCGTTGGTGTGGGCGCTGCCCAGCTTGGCGAGCAGCCCGGCCAGGTCGATGCCGGTGAGGTCGCTGCCGAGCTGAAGACCCTGGGCCACGTTGCCGGCCACCGACTTCGTCAGCGACGACGCGCCATCGGTGGAGATGACCGTCATCTTGTCGATCGCGCCGATCGGCGCGCTGGCCGCCTCGACCACCTGCGGCAGCACCTTGACCAGCAGGTCCAGCACCGCGGCCTCGCCGTACGCGGCGAACGCCTCGGCCTTGCGGGCCATCGCGTCGGCCTCGGCCTGCCCCTTGGCCAGGATGGCCGCGGCCTCGGCCTGGCCCTCGCGCTCGACCGCCTCGGCGATCGCGGAGCGCCGGCGCTGCTCCGCCTCACCCTCCTTGGCACCCTCGATCGCGTTCGCCTCGGCCAGCGCGGCCCGCCGGGCCCGCTCGCCCTCACCGGTCAGCCGGGCCTGCTCGGCGGCGGCCTGGGCGGCGGCGATGGTCGCCTGGCGCTGCGCGTCCGCGTTGAGCACCGCCGCGTTGCGGGCCGCCTCGGCCTCCTGCTCGACCTTGTACCGGGCCGCGTCGGCCGGCTTGCGCACCTCGGTGTCGAGCTGGCGCTGCTTCAGCTCGGCGTTCCGCTCGGCCACCTTCTGCTGCTCGGAGAGGATCGCCTGGTCCCGCTCGGCCTGGGCGAGCGGGCCGGCCGCCGCCGACTTCGCCTTGGCCGCGTCGATCTCCGCCTGGATGGCCGCCTGCTTGAGGGAGAGGTTCCGGTTCGCCTCGGCGATCGCCTCTTCGGCGAGCAGCCGTTCCTGTTCGGCCGCCTGCCGGGCCCGGGCCTCGGCGATGGCCGCGTCCTTGAGTACCCGGGCCGCCTCCGGCCGACCCAGGTCCTGCAGGTAGGACCCCTCGGCCAGGATGTCCTGGAGCTGGAAGGTGTCCAGCACCAGGCCCTGGTTGGTCATCGAGTGCTCGGCCTCCTCGGCCACCGCGCTGGCGAACGCCGCCCGGTCCCGGATGATCTCCTCGACGGTGAGTCGCCCGACGATCGAGCGGAGCGCGCCGGCCAGCACCTCACGGGTGAAGTTGTCGATCTCCTCCTGCTGGTTGAGGAAGCGCTGGGCGGCGGCTCGGATCGCGTCCTCGGTGCCACCGACCTTGACGATCGCGACGCCGTGCAGGTCGGTACGGATGCCCTGCTTGCTCACCGCGCCCTTGATGCCGACATCGATCCGGCGGCTGGACAGGTCGAGAGTCTGGAGCTTCTGCACCACCGGCAGGACGAAGACCGACGCACCGAGCACGACCTTCTGCCCGGACATGTCGGTGGAACGCCCACCGTCGGCGGTCTGGGTGGTCCGGCCCTTGCGGCCGGTGACGATGAACGCCTGGTTCGGGCCGGCCACCTTGATCCGGGAGAGCACGAAGAGGATGAGAATGACGGCGAGGAGGACCGCGCCGCCGATGGCGACGAGCAGGGGCATGGCAGTTCCGTTCTTGCTGGGGGAATCAGTAGGTTTCGACGTGCACGCTGGTCTCGCTGAGCGCCTCGACCACGAAGATCTGGGCACCGACCGGGATCGGGTTGTCGGCGCGGGCGTTGAGTTTGACCGGCTGGCCGGCTAGGCGTATTCGGACCTCGCCGTAGCCGTCGGCGGGGACCGGCGTCACCACCAGGCCGACCGCGCCGACCAAATGGTTCCGGGTTGGTGTGGCGTCCGTGCGCATGTTGCGGGCCGCCCGGCCGAGCCGGGTCGCGAGCCACGCGGTGGGCACGGCGGCGAGCACACCGCCGGCCACCGCCGCCGCGATCATCCCGGGGGTACCCCCGCCGAGCAGTTCGTTGACGATGGCGGCGCCGAAGCCGAACGCCCCGGCGAACCCGGCGGCCGCCTCCAGCGACACGGGTCCGTCGACGTCCGGATGGCCGAAGCTGAACACCTCGGCGCCAAGCAGGGCGAGCGCCAGCACACCGACACCGACCCCGCCGATGATCAGGAAAATGAGCGTCCCGGTGGCCACGACCTGCACGATATAGACGTCGTGCAAACCGTCGGCTGCGCGGTCGCTCAGCGCCCGGCCGGTCAACCGCAGCCCCGCGGGATCGGGCCTGATCCTGGGAACCAGTGGCATCCCCGTTGCTTCGAGGCCACGACCTCATGGATCGAGGGCGCTCCCACCTGGGACATGGACGATGTCGTGCGCGGGCAGAATGGTTGGCATGCGTTGGACCGTGCTCGACTCACCGATCGGGGAGTTCTCCGTCGCCACCGACGGCGAGGCCGTCCGCGGGGCGCACTTCGGCCGGGTGGAGTCGGCGACCGACGAGCCCGGCGACGAGCTCGCCGCTCGCGCGCTCGCCGAGCTGCGGGCGTACTTCGCCGGTGAGCTGACCGAGTTCACCGTGCCGGTGGTGGCGCCGCGGGGGTCGGAGTTCGAGCGTGCGGTGTGGCGGGAGATGACCCTCATCCCGTACGGGGAGACGCGCACCTACGGCGAGGTGGCGACCGCGGTGGGCGACCCGGGCGGGGCCCGGGCGGTCGGGGTGGCCTGCAACCGGAACCCGGTGCCGGTGATCGTGCCCTGTCACCGGATCGTCGGCGCCGGCGGCAAGCTGGTCGGGTTCGGTGGCGGGCTGCCGCGCAAGGTGACCCTGCTGGAGCTGGAGGCCCGCGTGGCGTTCCAGCGCGCCTGGTCCTGACGTACGCCGGGGGATGCTGGCCGGAACGCGCGAGGGCCGGGTCCGTGCGGACCCGGCCCTCGGCGGTGCTGGTGGTCAGCGCGTCAGCGCTCGACCTCGCCCTTGATGAACGCCTCGACGGCGGCGTGCGCGTCGTGGTCGGCGTACTGCACGGGCGGGGACTTCATGAAGTACGAGGAGGCGGAGAGGATCGGGCCGCCGATCTTCCGGTCCAGCGCGATCTTCGCGGCGCGGACGGCGTCGATGATGACACCGGCCGAGTTCGGCGAGTCCCACACCTCGAGCTTGAGCTCGGCGTTGAGCGGGGTGTCACCGAAGGAGCGGCCCTCCAGGCGGATGTACGCCCACTTGCGGTCGTCGAGCCACGGCACGTGGTCCGACGGGCCGATGTGCACGTCGCTCTTGGCCATCTCGTGCGGGATCTGGGAGGTCACCGACTGGGTCTTCGAGATCTTCTTCGAGACCAGGCGGTTGCGCTCCAGCATGTTCATGAAGTCCATGTTGCCGCCGAAGTTGAGCTGGTACGTGCGCAGCAGCTCGACCCCGCGGTCCTCGAAGAGCTTGGCCAGGGCGCGGTGCACGATGGTGGCGCCCACCTGGCTCTTGATGTCGTCGCCGACGATCGGCAGACCCGCGTCCTCGAACTTCTTCGCCCACTCCGGGTCGGAGGCGATGAAGACCGGCAGGGCGTTCACGAACGCGCAGCCGGCGTCGATCGCGGCCTGGGCGTAGAACTTGTCGGCCTGCTCGGAACCGACCGGCAGGTAGGAGACGACCACGTCGACCTGGGCGTCGCGCAGCGCCTGGGCCACGTCGACCGGCTCGACGTCCGACTCCTCGATGATCTCGCGGTAGTACTGGCCGAGACCGTCGAAGGTCGGGCCGCGCTGCACGGTGACGCCGGTCGGCGGCACGTCGCACAGCTTGATGGTGTTGTTCTCGCTGGCGACGATCGCCTCGGCGAGGTCCATGCCCACCTTCTTGGCGTCCACGTCGAACGCCGCGACGAACTTCACGTCGGAGACGTGGTAGTCGCCGAAGGTGACGTGCATGAGACCCGGGACGCGGTCGGTCGGGTCGGCGTTCCGGTAGTACTCCACACCCTGCACGAGGGACGAGGCGCAGTTACCCACACCGACGATGGCGACGCGGACGGAGCCCATAGCGTCTGCCTCCTTCTTCTTCATCACGGCCGCTCTGTCCTGGACTCTCCAGGCGGGGGCGGGCTTTCGTTTTCTCGTCGGCCGCCGGCTGTCCCGGGTTGCGGGACCGTCGGGGCTCGGCCGGAGCGCTCGTTGGCGATGAGCTCCTCCAGCCAGCGGACCTCGCGCTCACATGCCTCCAGGCCGTGGCGCTGCAGCTCCAGGGTGTACGCGTCGAGTCGCTCGGCAGCGCGGCCGAGCACGTCACGAAGGCCTTCGCGACGTTCCTCGATCCTGCGACGACGACCTTCCAGGATCCGTAGCCGGGTGGCCTGGTCGGTCCGGGCGAAGAACGCGAAGTGCACGCCGAAGCCCGTGTCGTCGTACGTCTCGGGCCCAGCCTGCGCTATCAGCTGGGCGAAGCGCTCCTTGCCCTCCGCGGTAATGGTGTAGACCACCCGACCGCGCCGGCTGGTCAGCGCGGGAACCTCCTCGGCGGTCGCGGGCGTCTCGGCGGCCTCGGTGATCCATCCCGCCGCCTGCAACCGGCGCAGCGTCGGGTAGAGCGAGCCGTAGCTGATCGCCGCCCGGATGGCGCCGAGCTTGGCGGCCAACTCCTTGCGCAGCTCGTAGCCGTGCATCGGAGCCTCCTGCAGGAGGCCGAGGATGGCGAGCTCGAGCACGGACCACCCCTTCTTACCCCCCGCGCGGAGGCGTAACCGCCGCGATGTATCGGACCGATACATCGCACGTTAGCGGAGACGAATGATCAGGGCAAACTTTCGGCTACGCGGTTTTGTCGTCACGGATCGTGACGGTGGTCGCCTCCTCCGGCCGGACCGCGTACCCTTTGCCGCATGCGTACGCAGCGCCAGATCGTCGACTACTCGCTCCAGAAGCGAGCGGTGCTGCGTGACCTTCTCGCCTCCCGGGTTGGCAGGTACGACGTCTGCGACGCCTCCCCGTACCTGAAGAACGCAGCTCGGTTCCACGGCGAACCCACCGAGGAGCGCTGCCCGATCTGCCGCAGCGCGAACCTCGTGCACGTCCACTACATTTACGGTGACGAGCTCAAGCAGGCCGCCGGCCAGGCGCGTACCAGGGCCGAGTTGTCGGTCCTGGCGATGACGCTGCGTGAGTTCCAGGTCTTCGTGGTGGAGGTGTGCCCCGGCTGCGACTGGAACCATCTCGTCGAGCAGTACCTGCTCGGCCGGGACGGGCTGGCCGGTGGCGTGGATGACGGGTCGGAGCAGGAGGCGGTGAGCGGTTCGTCCGCGCCCGCGGGTTCTGCCCCTCGTCGAAGGCGAGAGGCGCAACGGTGAATTTGGCTGTGCCGGTCGGCCCCGGCCCGACGTACGGGCGGGACGACCCACAGTCATTGCGTCTGATTGGTCCGATTAGCTCGGATTCGACGGCTGCGCCCTGGCATGCCTGGGGAGTGGCGTCTCGTGTTCCAGCTCACGGCAACCCGGTGGCGGCGCCCCCGCGCCCCACCGCGACCGGCAGGGTGTGAGGAATGAACTACGGCGATCCCAGTTCTTCGCGTGGGCGGGCCCAGATCCCGGGCCCGAACGGCGGCCCCGATCAGGGCGGACGCACACACGGAAGCGGCTGGTCATCAGGGTCGGGAGGCGGCTCCTCGGCCCGCGCCTCGGTGACTCCACCGGGCTCCGCGTCCGGCGGACGCGCCTCGGTCGGCGGCACGGCCCCGGCACCACGCGGCGCCTCCGGCTCGGCCTCGGTGGGTCGGGCCGGTGCGGGAGGCCGGGCCTCGGTGCCGGTCTCGCCGGCACCCGGCGGCGCCTCCGGCCGGGCCGGTGCGGGCCGCGCCTCGGTGCCGGTGTCCCCGGGTGCCCCGTCCGGGCGCGCCACGGTCGGCGCGGCCAGCGTGGGCGCGGCCGGGCGGGCGGGCGTCGGCTCGGCGTCCGTCGGCGGCCGGGCCGCGGTGGCTCGGGCCGGTGTGGGCGGGGCCGGCGGTGGCCCCGGCGGGCCGGGTGGCCCCGGCCGGGGCGGCCGGAGTGGCCGCGGTGACGACCCGGCCGCGCGGGCCCGGGCGAAGAAGCGCCGCCGGTTCAACATCCTGATCGCCGGCTTCGCCGTCTTCATCATGCTCGCCGGCATCGGCGTCGTCGGCTTCACCTACTACTCGACGAACGTCATCCTGCCCCAGGACACCGTGCCACCGTTGTCCACGTCGATCCTTTCTCAGGACGGCAAGACCATCGCCAAGGTCGGTGAGGAGAACCGGCAGTTCGTCACCATCGCTCAGATTCCCGAGTTCGTGCAGCACGCGGTGGCCGCCGCCGAGGACAAGAACTTCTACCGGCACTCCGGCGTGGACTACAAGGGCATCGCCCGGGCCGCGTGGAACAACCTCACCGGTGGCGACAAGCAGGGTGCCTCCACCATCACCCAGCAGTACGCCCGCAACGCGTTCGACAACCTCGACCAGGACACGTACGGGCGCAAGGTGAAGGAGGCGATCCTCGCCTCCAAGCTGAACGACCGGTACGACAAGCCGACGATCATGCAGCACTACCTGAACGTGATCTATTTCGGCCGGGGCGCGTACGGCATCCAGGCGGCGTCGCAGACGTACTTCAAGAAGGACGTGTCGAAGCTGACCGTGGCGGAGGGCGCGGTGCTCGCCGCGCTGATCAAGCAGCCGGAGCCGAGCGCCGCCCACAAGGGCTACGACCCGGCGATCAACCCGCAACCCGCGCTGGAGCGCTGGAACTACGTCATCCAGAACATGATCAGCGAGAAGTGGCTCGACGCGCCCAATATGCCCGAGCACCCCACCGAGTACCCGACGAAGACGCTCCAGAAGCCCACCAAGGGCAACGCCGGAGGCTTCGGCCTCGACACGCCCTACGGCAACGTGGTCAATTACGTCTCGCAGGAGTTGCGCGAGCTGAAGCTCTGCACCGACAACGAGGCCGAGGCCACGCAGGACAAGCCGCTCTGTTCCAAGGCGCTGAGCCGGGGCGGCTACCGGATCACCACCACCATCGACACCAAGATGCAGGAAGCGGCGCTCGATGCGGCCCAGCGGGCCCGGAAGGGCTCCGAGCTCAACGGTCAACGCGACAATCTGATGGCCGCCGTGGTGGCGATCGACCCGAGCAACGGTGAGGTACGCGCCTACTACGGCGGTGACAACGGCACCTTCCACGACTTCGCCGGCAAGAACGTCGAGGACGGCGTCCTCACCGGTGGCCATTCTCCGGGTTCGAGTTTCAAGATCTACACCCTGGCGGCGGCGCTGGAAGCCGGCCACTCTATCGAGTCGCGCTGGAAGGGAAAGGCGTTCAAGCCGGAGGGCATCAAGGACAAGATCAGCAACGCGGGCAAAGACGATCCGTCCTGCCACGACTCCTGCACGCTGGAGAAGTCGACCCTGCTCTCACTGAATGTGCCGTTCTGGTACGTCACCGAGCAGATCCACCCGGCAAAGGTCGTCGACCTGGCCAAGCGTGCGGGCATCTCGACGATGTGGCGGAACGACACCGAGCCGCCCACGCCATACGATCTCACCAAGATGAAGGCGTCGGAGGTGGCCCCGGAGCCGTTCTACTACAACGTCGGCTTCGGTAAGTATCCCGTCACCGTGCTGGACCATGCCAACGGCGTCGCCACCTTCGCCAACGAGGGCGTCTACCACAAGGCCCACTTCGTCAAGAAGGTCGAGAAGCAGGACATCAGCACCGGCAAGTGGGTCACCAAGGGTGGCCCGAAGACCAAGGGCGAGCAGCGCATCCGAAAGGATGTCGTGGCCGATGTGACCTCAGTGCTGCAGAAGTACCCGGCGCAGGTGAACCGCCGGCTCGCCGACGGCCGGAAGGCCGCCGAGAAGACCGGTACCTGGGAGCTCGGCGATCCGAAGGACCCGCTGGCCAACGGCGACGCCTGGATGATCGGATACACGCCGCAGCTCGCCACCGCCGTCTGGGTCGGCAACAAGAGCGCCCGCAAGGCGCTCCTGATGAAGGACGGCAAGACGAAGATCAGCGGTGCCGGCATGCCCGGCGCCATCTTCCAGCGGTTCATGAACGACGCGCTCAAGGGCAAGAAGAAGGAGGACTTCCCGCCCGCCGCGCACGTCGGTAAGGACGATGGCGGAAACGGCGAGGCACCGCCGCCGCCGAACGACGGGCCGGTCTGCGACAACCTCGGCCTCTTCTGCCCGGAGAACGGCGGCAACGACCCGAACGGCAACGGGAACGGCAACGGGAACGGGAACGGCAACGGGAACGGCTTCCCGTGGGGCCCGGGCGGCGGCGGTCGCGGTGGTGGCCTCCTGCCCAGCACACCGCCACGCCAGACGTACTGACGGCAGGGCTGACGACGGCGGCCGGACCACTGGTCCGGCCGCCGTCGGCGTCAATTCGGGGAGAGAAGGACCCCGTTCTGGATCTTGCGTGCCTGCTGGGACATCGATGTCCTCTGTCGATAGATCTCGTCGGCGGGTCCGAGATAGGGCAGGATGCCTTTCCATGAGCATCCAGTCGACGCCAGGCATCGACGACAGTGGTCCAATCGACCACCCGTCCCGCTCGGACGGCTTCGTCCGCGGTGCCTCCGAGCTGATCGGTGGCCCGCTTGGCGATCATGCGGTCGCCCTCGACCGGCCGGCCGGCCGGGAGGGCCGGTTCTGGACCGCGGCCAGGATCGTGCTGGCCCTGGTGTGCCTGACGCTCGCGCTGCACTGGGTGCAGAAGTCGCCCTGCCAGGACGGTGCCTGGCAGAACAACGTGCAGTACACCCGGATGTGCTACAGCGACGTGTTGGCGCTCTACTACGCCGAAGGCCTCAACGAGGGCAAGGTGCCCTACGTCGACCACCCGGTGGAGTACCCGGTGCTGACCGGCTACTTCATGGGAGCGCTCGGCCTGCCGGTGCACGCCCTCGGCGTGGACAACCCCGGCATCAACCAGGGGCGGTGGTTCTACAACCTGAACGCCCTGGTGCTCAGCGCGCTCGCCGTCGCCACCGTCGCGGTCATCCTCAGCCTGCGCCGCCGACGACCCTGGGACGCGGCGATGTTCGCGCTCGCGCCGGCCCTGCTGCTCACCGCCACCGTCAACTGGGACCTGCTCGCCGTCGGGCTGGCCGCGTTCGGGCTGCTGGCCTGGGCACGTCGCCGTCCGGTGTTGGCCGGGGTCCTGATCGGCCTGGCCGGGGCGGCGAAGCTGTGGCCGCTGTTCCTGCTCGGCCCGATCCTGGTGCTCGGGCTACGCGCCGGTCGGCTGCGCGCCGCGCTCACCGCCACCGCAGCGGGGCTGGTGGCGCTGGTCGCGGTCAACCTGCCGGTGGCGATCCCGTACCGGGACAACTGGGAGCGGTTCTTCGACCTGAACACCACCCGGCCGATCGACTGGGGCACCCTCTGGTACATCGGCCGCTACCTCGACGGCAAGATCAGCCCGTCGCAACCCGGTGAGCTGGGGCCGTTCGAGTGGCTGAACGCCAACATTCCCACCCTCAACTGGGTGTCGTACCTGCTCTTCGGGCTGGCGTGCCTCGGCGTGGCCGCACTGGCGTTGTTCGCCCGGCGCCGGCCCCGGCTCGCGCAGCTCGGCTTCCTGGTGGTCGCCGCCTTCCTGATCTTCAGCAAGGTCTGGTCCCAGCAGTTCGTGCTCTGGCTGCTCCCGCTCGCCGTGCTCGCCCGGCCGCGCTGGGGTGCGTTCCTGGCCTGGCAGATCGCCGAGGTCTGCTACTTCGTCGCCTTCTACGGGGAACTGCTCGGTTCGGCCACCGGCAAACCGGTCTTCCCCGAGGGAGTCTTCGTGCTGGCGTCCAGCCTGCGCCTGATCACGGTGGTGGTGCTCTGCGGCTTCGTGATCCGGGACATCCTGCGGCCGGAAGAGGACGCGGTGCGCACCACGTACGCGGACGATCCGGACGGCGGAGTCCTCGACGGCACCGAGGATGCCCCCTGGTACGTCCGCTGGCGGCAGCGCACGAAGCCGAGCCGTACCCCGGTGGAGGCCGCGGCCGTGTGAGCGCGACCGGGAGTGCCGCCCGGCCGGGCGAGAGCACGGGTCCTGGTGGGTTCGGGGTCGTGGGAGACCCACTGACCCACCAGGACTCCCGCGTTGTTACTCGAGGGCGCGGCCGAGGAGTTGGAGCACTTTCGTCGTCTCGGTGAGCGCGCGGTGCAGGGCCTCAGCGGTCTGGCGGTTCATCTGGATCGACGGAGGCCGCGGAGAAGCCGTCCTCTGGTCGGCGATGATCCGGCGTTCGAGTTCGTGCACCGCGGGCCCGGGCGGTATGCCCAACTCGCCGTCCAGGCGGCTCCGGAGGTCACGGATGACGGCCAGGGATTCGGCGGTCCGGCAGGCATGGTGCAGTGCCTCAGCGAGCCGCATGTGCAGCCCCTCGTGGTACGGGTGCAATGCGGCCCAGGACTGGAGCTCCGGGACCGAGCCCACCGAGTTGCCGCGCTCGAACTCGATCTCCACGAGCATCTCGATGGCGCGGAGGCGGGACTCCTCCCAGTGGGCCGCGTCGGCCTGCAGCATGGTGGAGTGGACGTCCTGCATGGCATTACCGCGCCACAACATCAGCCCCTGACGTAGCAGGGTCGCCGCCCGCGTCATCTCACCGTGCTGGCGGGCGATGCCCGCCTCCGCGCAGAGCCGTCGGAATCGGAGACCGTCAACCCGCTCCTCGGTCACCTCCAGCGTGTAGCAGTCACCGTGCCGGACGATCTGCTGGCCGGAGCCGTCACATGTCAGCAGCGAGCGGAGCCGGCCCAACCGGTTCTGGATCTGTTGGCGAGCGGTGGCCGGTGGGTTGTCGCCCCAGACGATGTCTATCAGTCGAGCGATGCTTACGGTTCGGTTGGCGTCGATGACCAGACCGGCGAGCAGCCGTCGGCTGCGCTCCCCGGAGAGGTAGATGGAGGAATTGCCGGACCTCATGGTCAATGGACCCAGAAACTGGAACTCCAAAACTGCCCCCGTGGCTGTGCTGTGACCTGACCCTGACGGATCGCGCCGAGCATAGTCCATTCTCGATGCTAGCGAGGAGGGCGAAAGGGCCGGAGCTGGTGATCGGCTCCGGCCGTCGAGCAGGCCGGAGTCAACCTGCTGAGCGGTCCGACAGACGGGGGTGCGGGCGGATCAGCCCGCACCCCCGCGGCGACTCAGTACCAGCGGGTGCACGTCCAGCCGGTGTACGGACCGTTTGGCCAGAAGCAGGCCTGCGCCTCGTAACCGGCGTCGTCCACCATCAGGGTCCAGACGTCCGGGGAGTTCGTCTCAATCGTCTTGCGGACACTGCCACCGGCGTACCTGCTGACCACCTTGAACGCCTCGTCGCTGCCGGTGGTCCTTGCCCACGCCGTGCGGCACCGCGGGCTGTACCGCAGGGAGACGCTACCCACGGGGTTGGACACCGTGTAGACGTAACCGTCCGACAGCTTGGGCGTGATGGCGTCGTCGGCGCACTTGTAGAAGCAGTCGATGCAGTCGTCGTAGAAGACCCTGAAGGTTTGCGGGTTCTTGCCCTCACAGAGCGACCGGCAGCCGTAGGTGGCCATCGTGGACGAGTCGACGAACACCGCCTGGTCGGCATCGCCGAGGGCGCTGACCACATCGGGGTTCCGCAGGGTCCGCTGGACGCCGGCGGCGTCCACCACGGCGACCGCCGACGAGTTCCCTTCAGCGGAGGGAGCCGCGTTGGCCGCGCCGACGCCCACGCCGGTGATGCTGGTGAGCAGCACGACGGCTGCGGTCAGCACGCGGGCCAGCCCCCTGCCGACGGATGATCCGAGGTTCATGCCAACTTCCTCCAGAAGTACGGCGGCGCAGCGGTGCGCCGCAGCAGATGGAGGAGATGGTGCTGGCCGGCATCACCGTGGCGTCATCGACCGCGGCCCGATCCGGCTGCACCACGCCGGAACGGTGGCCGGTTGATGAGGGCTGCATCCGGGTGGACCGCCGCCCCGGCCATCCGGCCGGGGCGGTGCTGTCCGGTCGGCGAGTTCGACGGCTCAGAGCCGGTAGACCACCGCGTCGTCGACCTCCTCGCGGGTGACACCCAGGCCGTCGACCGGGCGGTCGAGGATGCCCTCCCACGGGGTGTTGTCGAGCCGGCCGGGCAGCACGACCACGGTCTTCACGCCGAGTTGACGCAGGTAGTCGACGCTGAACGGATCGGGGAACCGGATGCTGGCGTCGCGTACCCGGGCCTGGCTCGTCGGGGTGAAACCGCTGCCGCCGTTGACCACGTCCTGGAACCGGCTGGTCGACCAGAGCATCACCGGCTGGTCCAACGCCTGGCTGCTGGGCAGGACCAGCATCGGGCCGTCGACCGTCCGCATCACCGGTGGCTGCTGCGGCACCACCGGGTGCGGCGTGCTGTTCAGCCCTTCCACGACGACCAGGAGCAGCGGCAGCAGGGTGGCCAGCCGCAGCCACGGGCCGGGCCACGACGGAATCCGCTCGGCGGCGAGTTCGCGTACCCGGGCGCAGAACGCGGTGACGGCGCCGGCGGCGAGCAGGCCGAGCAGCAGCGTGGTCCAGAGCATCAACCGACCCGGCGTACGCAGCCCGCTCCAGCCCGGCAGGTAGTCGAAGAGCGGCACGTAGGTGAACCGGCCGTCGAGAAGCCGGGTGCCCATGGACAGGGCCACCGTCGCCAGCACCCCGGCGAGCAGGAGGATCCGGTGACGGACCCGCCACACCGAGAAGAAGAGCCCGCCCGCCGCCAGGGCGTACAGCGCGAAGCCCGGCAGCAGGGTCATCTCCGGGTGCCAGGGCAGCGCGGCGCGCGCGCCCTCGTGCAACCCACCCCAGATCCGCGACTCCGCCGGGGCGGTGAAGAAGGCGAGGGCCGGGGGCGAGTAGAAGTTGATGTCGTTGAGCGTCCGCTCCGCGTTCGGGTGCAGCTCGGCGACCTTGAAGTACGGCACCGCCAGCAGCGCGCCCACCGCGGCGAAGAGCACCCCACCGAGCACGTCGGCGAGGAGCAGCCGGCCGCCGAAGGGACGCTTCACGGGCCTTACCACCCAGCGCCGGGCGAACCAGATGACGGCCGAGACCAACACGACGCCGGCCAGCAGGTACGCGAACGGCAGCCCGATGCCGAAGCCGAGGCTGAGCTGCCACGCCGCCACCAGCCAACCGGCGAACGCCCAGCCGGCGTGGCGCCGCCGGGGCCGGTAGCCGTGGCGGAGGGACCAGCCGTGGCCCCGGGCGAGCATCGCCAGCGCCAGCGGGATGCCGCCGTTGGAGATGACGTGCAGGTGCCCGGCCTGGGCCAGCAGCCAGGGCGCGTACGCGTAGGCCACCCCGGCCACCGCCGCGCCGATCCGCCCCGCGCCGAGCTGCCGCGCCAACGCGTACGCCCCGAGCGTGGCGAGCGCGTGCGCCAGCACGAACATGATGTTGTAGCGCAGCACGGCGTCCACGGGGCCGTCGCCGAGCAGCCCGGCCGGCGCGTATCCGAGGAGGGTGTCCGAGAAGGCGAAGCTCCACGGCTCGGGGAAGAACGTGTTCGAGTGCCAGAGCTGCCCGGGGTCGGTCCGCAGGATGTGCCCGGACCAGGCCATCTGCCAGGATTGGAGGCTCGGGTCCAGGTAGTCCTGCGGCAGCGTGTAACGCGGGTAGCGCAGGGTGGGCCAGGTCATCAGCACGGCCAGCACCAGCGAGGCGACGGTGGCCAGGGTCCACTCGTGGATCAGGAACCGGCCCACTGCGCGGACCGCCCGGCGCGGGCGGGTGAGCACGGGATCCGGGGCGGGGCCGAACGCGGACCAGCGATCGGCCGGCTCCGTATCCGCGGTGGCGGCGTCCTTCTCGCTGGCCTCGCCGGCGGTCCCGGCCCCGCTCTCGGCGGTCCTGTCGTGCCCTTCGGCGGCACCGTCCCGCCCGGGCTCCGCGGGCTTGTCGGCGGCGCCGGGATCGTCCGGGCCGGTCTTCGTGGCGATCGTGTCGGCACCGGTCTGGCCGGTGCCGCCGGACGGCTGCGCGTCGCCGTCGGTCGACCGCCCGGCCGGTCGAGCGTCGTCGCCGGGCGGCTGCGGGCTGCCGGCGGAGAACCCTCCGGCCGACCCGGTGCCGCCGGTGGCGTCGGACTGCTCGGTCGTCATGCCGCCGACGCTCCGGCACCGAGCTGCCGGCGCAGGAAGGCGATGTCCGCCGCCTGCCCCTCGACGCCGCCCGGAGTCTCCACAATGACCGGCGCGCCGGCTGCCCGGATCGCCGCCACCAACAGCTCCGGGTCGATGGTCCCGCCGTCGAGGTTGTCGTGCCGGTCCTGGCCCGAGTTGAAGGCGCCCTTGGAGTTGTTCGCGTGGATCAGGTCGATCCGGCCGGTGATCGCCTTGACCCGGTCCACCAGGCCCAGCAGCTCCTCGCCACCGGCGTGGGCGTGGCAGGTGTCGAGGCAGAAGCCCACCTCGTAGTCGCCGAGCGCGTCCCAGAGCCGGGCCAGCGCGTCGAGGCGCCGGGCACAGGCGTTGTCGCCGCCGGCGGTGTTCTCGATCAGGACCGGGAGTGGGAAGCCGCCGGACTCCGCCGCGTACGCGAAGGTCTTGCGCCAGTTGTCGAAGCCGACGGCGACGTCGTCCCCGGCGTTGACGTGGCCGCCGTGCACGATCAGCCCCTTGGCCCCGATGGCGGCCGCGGCGGTCGCGTGGCCGAGGAGCAGCTTCCGGCTTGGGATGCGGATCCGGTTGTTCCGCGTGGCCACGTTGATGACGTACGGCGCGTGTACGAAGAGGTCGAGGTCAGCGGCGCGTAGCCGCTCGGCGTCCTCCCGATCCTTCGGGGCCTTCCATCCCTGGGGATCGGAGAGGAAGAACTGCACGGCCTCGGCGTCCCGGGCAGCCGCCTCGGCCAGTGGGTCGGTCGGATCGACGTGGGCTCCGATTCGCATGCAGGGCAGCCTACGTCGCGCTTCTGACGAGCGGGGAGACCGCGCGGATGCCGGGGTCCGGCGTCGTCGTCCAACCCGGGTACGGCGGCGGAGCGGGCAGCGTCACCAGCCGGCCGGGCGGTCGTTGTCCGAGGTGGGATCGATGGTCGACGCTCCACCCGGGCGCGGTCCACAGGCGTCCGGATGCAGGGGAGGCCCCCGGAAACGGGACGCCCCGCCGTGCGGCCCGGCACGACGGGGCGGGATCCGCCTCGTCACACCGGCCGGCTGGACGCCAGGACAGCCGGGGCAAATTCTTCCAATCCCCCCTACAAGTGACGAGACCGGTTGTATGGTCAGACCAGGTGACAACACGATAAAGCTCCGCGGGGCGTCCTCGATCCAACCTCATCGGTGTGGTCGTTCCTCCCCAGGTCCCACCCAAGGAATGCGGACGGGACGCCCCGCGGCCCCGTGGACAGGGGTCCGCCTCCGGCACTCGCGGCCGGAGGTGGGCCCCTGTCGCCGCGTCCCGGAACCCCCGTACGACCGGCCCGGGCATGATCGTTCCGACCGGGTATCCTGGTCCGGTTGTCCGCGTCCGGCCGGGTTCCCCCGGTCCGGCCACGGGCCACGACGCACGACCTCCTGCCACGGAAGGACCGTGGCCGCTTAGCCCACAGGAGGTGAGCACGTCTTGCGTCATTACGAGATCATGGTGATCCTCGACCCCAGCCTCGAGGAGCGCACCGTCGCCCCGTCGCTCGACACGTACCTGAACGTGATCCGGACCGCGGGTGGCTCGGTGGAGAAGACCGACGTGTGGGGCCGCCGGCGCCTCGCGTACGAGATCAACAAGAAGGCCGAGGGCATCTACGCCGTCATCGACCTCCAGGCGACGCCGGAGGCGGTGGCCGAGCTGGACCGTCAGCTCCGACTCAACGAGTCGGTGCTGCGCACCAAGGTCATTCGGCCGGAGATGCGCTGAGCATTCGCCCCGGCACGTCCGGATCAAGCCTCATCGAGGGTGTCAGAGGGCTCTGAGAGCCTGTAGGGCACGAAGATGAGTGCGCGAGGAGATGGTCATGGCAGGAGACACCACCATCACGGTCATCGGCAACCTGACCGATGACCCCGAGTTGCGGTTCACCCCCTCCGGGGCGGCCGTCGCCAAGTTCCGGGTCGCCTCGACGCCCCGGTTCTTGGACAAGGCGTCCGGCGAGTGGAAGGACGGCGAGCCGCTGTTCCTCTCGTGCACGGTCTGGCGGCAGGCCGCCGAGAACGTCGCCGAGTCGCTGCAGCGCGGCGCCCGGGTGATCGTGTCCGGCCGGCTGCGTCAGCGGTCGTACGAGACCCGTGAGGGTGAGAAGCGCACCGTCATCGAGCTGGAGGTCGACGAGATCGGCCCGTCGCTGCGCTACGCCACGGCGAAGGTGCAGAAGATGTCCCGCTCCGGCGGCGGTGGCGGCTTCGGTGGTGGTGGTGGCCAGGGCGGCGGAGGCAACTTCGACGACCCCTGGGCCTCGGCTGCCCCAGCTCCCTCGCGCGGTGGTTCGGGCGGCGGAAACTTCGACGAGGAGCCCCCGTTCTGATGGCGCCGAGCGCCCGCGATCGCAAACCAGGAGCAAGAGCAATGGCCAAGGCTGCGGCACTGCGCAAGCCGAAGAAGAAGGTGAACCCGCTCGACAAGGACGGGATCACCTACATCGATTACAAGGACACCGCGCTGCTGCGCAAGTTCATCTCCGACCGCGGCAAGATCCGCGCTCGGCGGGTGACCGGCGTGACCTCGCAGCAGCAGCGGCAGATCGCCCGTGCGGTCAAGAACGCCCGCGAGATGGCGCTCCTGCCGTACACGGCCACGACCCGCTGAGAGGAGGCACCGACATGAAGATCATCCTTACGCAGGAGGTGTCGGGCCTCGGTGCCCCGGGCGACATCGTCGAGGTGAAGAACGGCTACGGCCGTAACTACCTGCTGCCGCAGGGCTTCGCGATCGCCTGGACCAAGGGCGCGGAGAAGCAGGTCACGGTCATCAAGCGGGCCCGCTCGGCCCGGGAGATCCGCGACCTCGGCCACGCCAACGAGGTCAAGGCCCAGATCGAGGGTCTGAAGGTCAACCTGAAGGCCCGCGCCGGCGACGGCGGCCGGCTCTTCGGCTCGGTCACCCCGGCCGAGGTCGTCGACGCCGTCAAGGCGGCCGGCGGTCCGGCTCTGGACCGCCGCCGGCTGGAGCTGCCCGGTCACATCAAGTCGATCGGCTCCTACCCGGTCAGCATCAAGCTGCACCCCGAGGTGACCGCCAAGTTCAACCTGAACGTCGTCCAGGGCTGACACCCGGCAGCACGACGGAAGGGCCCGCACCGGACTCCCGGCGCGGGCCCTTCCGCATGTTCCAGCTCGCCTGGCGGCCGTGATACGGCCCCTCCGCCCCGTTGGGCGGCGTTCCGGACCGAATGAAGGCCGGTCTTGCGCCGAGACCTGGAGAGATCGACGGTCAGCCGATCGGCTGACCGGTTACCGCGCTGATCAGCACGGTCGAGAGGCCACCCCCGACCACCGCCGCCGCCAGCGCCACCGTCGCCGAGCGCCAACTCTTCCCGACCCAGCGCAGCACCACCGCGACGACCAGACTGCTCGCCAGCGCCAGCCCGAACCGTGGCCCGCCCGCGACCATCGACGCGAAGGCGTGTACCCGCGGCGAGTCGCAACCACCGCCGGTGAGGTCGGTGACGCACCCCGCCGGAGCCCGCCCGTCGAGGAACAGCAGGCCGACGAAGAGCAGCAGCGCCGGGACCAGGTAGCAGGCGGCGGTGTAGACCAACGGCCGGATCGGGCCGACCGGATTTGGGTCGAGCAGATCCTTCTCGATCCGCCGTCGGGTTCGGCCGCCGGGGGCGTCCCGCCGACGGTAGGGTGCGGCCCCGGCACCTCCGGCGCCCACCGGGTCTGCCGCCCGCCGCCGTGGCGACCCACCCGGGCCGGGTGCGGAGGTCGACGCCTCCATCCAGCGTGGGGCGTCATCCGCTCGCCGGGTGCCGGAGAAGAACTCCTCGGCCTGCTCCGGCGATGCCCAGCCCTCCCGGACCGGTGCCGGCGGCACCGTGCGGTCCCGTCGGTCCACCTCGGCGTACCGGTCCCACTGCCCGGTGTCGTACCGGCTCCACTCGCCCGTGTGCTCCAGATGGTCCCAACGGCCGGTGTCCTCCGCCTGGTCCCGGCGGGTGGGAAGGGAGCGGCCCCAGGCGTGCACACCCGAGGCGTCCCACGGGTCGACCGTCGGCTGCTCCGTCGGCCGGGGCTGCTCCCACGGGTCGACCGCCGGGCGGGCCCAGGCGTCCGACGCGGCCTGCCGGGTGGGCCGCTCGGCGTCCCGCTGGTCGCTCTCCTCCGCGGCCGGAGTGCTGCCCGGGCCCGACCAGGTGGCCTGCGGCCGCCGGGGCCGGCCGCGCCGGGCCGCCCCGGAAGCCGGCTCGTCCTCGGTGGACTCGGCCCGCCGGGTCCCGACGTACCCCTGCTCCTGCGGGGTGTCCAGGGTCCACTCGGCGGTGTGCTCGCCGACCGGGCCGGTGCCGACGGCACGCCGGTCGCCCTCCCGGTGCCGTCCGGTGCCCGCCCGCCACCCGACGCCCGGATACGGCGCCGCCGCCTCGTCATCGTCGTCTGGGGCGGCGTGCCGGCCGCCGCCGTCCGCCCGGCGGACGCCCGACTCCACCGCCCATTGGGGAAGGTACGTGTCGACCGGCTCCTGTTGGCCGCGTTCGACGGCACGGCGGCGGCTCGGGGTGGAGTGGTGCTCGGGCGCGCGGCCCTCCCCGATTCCCCAGTCCCGGTAACTCACGGCCGGAGCGTGACCGTTCTCGACCGGAATCGCAATCCCACTGCCCAGGTCTAGCCGTTCGTCCCAGGTGGTGAGGGACGGTCGGGTCCAGGACTTGACCCGGAATCTGTCGTCCACAGGGTGTGGATTGCATTACCGCAGGTCAGCATGGGTCTGTGCGGAATTCTCCACCACTTGTCCACACCCCTGTGCACAACCTGCGCACAGGCCGGCCCCCGGCGTCCACAGGTTGTCCCGAGGCTCGTCCACCGGCATTGTTGAGGGTCTGAGCTCGGGTTCCGTATCGTGGATCCCCGACCGTCCGGGCGGTGGCCCCCGATCGACCGGAGGGGTCGTCGGAGCTGTGAGGCCCGGCGGTGGAGCTGGTTTTCGATCCGACGCAGCGAGGGGGGACCGTGTCGGTCACCGACGACACGCGTACGGAGCGGACCGGTGGACAACCGCCCGTATCGGCGCAGCGGGACGCGCAGTTCGAGAAGACCCCGCCTCAGGACGTGGCCGCCGAGCAGTGCGTCCTCGGCGGCATGCTGCTCTCCAAGGACGCCATCGCCGACGTCGTGGAGATCCTCAAGTCCAACGACTTCTACCGTCCGGTGCACGCCACCATCTTCGACGCGATTCTCGACATCTACGGGCGCGGCGAACCGGCCGACCCGATCACCGTCGCGGCCGCCCTCGCCGACTCCGGTGACCTGGCCCGGATCGGTGGAGCGCCCTACCTGCACACGCTGATCGCCAGCGTGCCCACCGCCGCCAACGCCGCGTACTACGCCCGCATCGTGGGTGAGCGGGCGGTGCTGCGCCGGCTGGTCGAGGCCGGCACCAGGATCGTGCAGCTCGGGTACGGCACCGGCCAGGGCGGCAGCCGCGACGTCGACGACATCGTCGACCTCGCCCAGCAGGCCGTCTACGAGGTGACCGAGAAGCGGGTCAGTGAGGACTTCGCGGTCCTGGCCGACATGCTCCAGCCGACCCTCGACGAGATCGAGGCGGTGGGTGCCCAGGGCGGGGTGATGACCGGTGTGCCGACCGGCTTCAGCGACCTCGACCGGCTGTTGAACGGCCTGCACGCGGGCCAATTGATCATCGTGGCCGGCCGGCCCGGTCTGGGTAAGGCCCTCGCGCTCGACACCCCGCTGCCCACTCCCGAGGGCTGGACCACAATGGGTGAGGTGACCGTCGGAGACAGGCTGCTTGCGGCGGACGGCACCCCGACCACCATCACGGCCGTTTTCGACGTCATGTACGACCGCCCCTGCTACGAGGTCGAGTTCTCCGACGGTTCCGTGATCGTGGCGGACGCCGAGCACCTCTGGAAGACGACCACCCGGGCCAGCCGCCACCAGCCGGAGTCGCGTCCGCGCCGCTACTGGTCCGAGGAATCACTGGCCAAGGTACGGGCGGTCGCGGCGACGGCCGCAGCCGAGCCACACCGTCTGGTCACCCTCGCGCAGACCGTCGAGCAGGTCGGACCCGAGTTCCGCAACGTGCTGCACACCGTCGCGCGGCAGGTCGGCGCCAACGGCCGGGTGAGCCGCCCGGTGACCCGGGCCGGCAAGGTGCGGAACTTGACCGCTCCCGGCTACCCGGCCGGCGAACTCCTGGCCGGCCTTCGCGAGCGGACCGAGCGGCACGTCAACGCCGGCGCGCGTCGGAGCCACGACGGCGTCGTGACCACCGCGCAGATCGCCGCCACGCTGCGTACGGAGACGGCCGACCGCCGGCTGAACCACGCGGTGGAGAACTGCGCACCGCTTCAACTGCCCGAGCGGGATCTGGCGGTCCCGCCGTACACCCTCGGCGTGTGGCTCGGCGATGGGCACACCGGGGCGAGTCGCTTCACCACGGCGGACGCCGAGATGATCGACCTGGTCGAGCAGGACGGCTTCGTCGTACGCCCCAGCGGGCCGATGGTTTACACCATCGTGTTGCCCACACCCGCCGGGAACCCCGATCTGACCTGCGTCGACTGCGGCTGCTCCACCAGGGCCCGCCGTGAGAACCCTTCGTCCCGTCGGTGTGCCGAGTGCCACGACCGCAACAGGACCTTC
This sequence comes from Micromonospora eburnea, assembly GCF_900090225.1. NCBI lineage: Bacteria > Bacillati > Actinomycetota > Actinomycetes > Micromonosporales > Micromonosporaceae > Micromonospora > Micromonospora eburnea. Next base: position 7,035,524 of record NZ_FMHY01000002.1, on the reverse strand, counting down.
CTGGCCCTGCTCCGGCGGGCCGGCGTGTCGCATGCGAAGCACATCCCGCTGGACTACCTCCGTGCTTCGGAGGCGCAACGTCGGGCGCTGCTCGCCGGTTTGATGGATACCGACGGCACGGTGGCTCCAACAGGAAACCTCCAGTACACGTCCACCTCCAAGCGCCTCATTGAGGGCGTCCGGGAGTTGGTGGTCAGCCTCGGCTACCGGTGCACGATCAACGAGAAGCAGGTACGGGGACGGACGGAGGAATCCTCGACCGCGTACACCGTGAACTTCTCCACGCCCGACCCGATCTTCCGGCTTACTCGAAAGCGGACGGCGCACGCGGCGCGGCGGCGGACGTCCTCGGGCGTACGGACCAGCGCCCGCCTTGTGGTGGACGTCCGGCCGGTGGCCAGCGTCCCGGTACGCTGCGTCACGGTGGACAACCCCGAGCACCTCTACCTGGCCGGCCGGTCCATGATCCCGACGCACAACAGCACGGCGAGTATGGACTTTGCCCGAAATGCTGCGATCCGCGCCAACCAGGCGTCGGCGATCTTCTCGCTGGAAATGAGCAAGGTCGAGATCGTCATGCGGCTCCTCTCGGCCGAGGCCCGCGTACCGCTGCACGTGCTGCGCAGCGGCCAGCTCTCCGACGACGACTGGACCAAGCTGGCCCGCTGCATGGGCGAGATCAGCGAGGCACCGCTCTTCGTCGACGACACGCCGAGCATGAACCTGATGGAGATCCGGGCGAAGGCGCGGCGGCTCAAGCAGAAGCACGACCTCAAGCTGATCGTGGTCGACTATCTCCAGCTCATGACCTCGCCGAAGCGCACCGAGAGCCGGCAGCAGGAGGTCGCCGACCTGTCCCGCGGCCTCAAGCTGCTGGCCAAGGAGGTCGAGTGCCCGGTGATCGCGGTGAGTCAGCTGAACCGTGGCCCGGAGCAGCGCACCGACAAGCGACCCCAATTGTCTGACTTGCGGGAATCCGGATCAATTGAGCAAGATGCGGACGTTGTCATCTTGCTGCACCGCGACGACTACTACGACAAGGAGTCGCCACGGGCCGGGGAGGCGGACTTCATCGTCGCCAAGCACCGAAATGGCCCCACCGACACGGTGACCGTCGCCGCCCAGCTGCACCTGTCCCGCTTCGTCGACATGGCCATCGTCTGACGTGAGCGGACGGGCCGGGACGTGGCCCCGGCCCACGCCGGTCAGTCGAACAACTCGCCGAGGAAGCCGTGGCGCTTCTTGCGCTTGTAGTGGCCGTGGTAGCCGTAGTGCCCGCCGTGCCCGTAGGCCGGCTGCGCGTAGCCGTGGCCGGGCGGTGGCGGAGGGGGCGGCGGGACGGTGCCGTAGGCGGGCTGGTGCGGGGCGGCGGCGGGCGGCGGGGGCGGCGGGGTGTAGCCGGCAGTGGCCGGTGCGGCCTGCGGCCCGGCGTGCTGCCGATTCCAGTTCGCCTCGGCCTCGAACAGCTTCTCTAGCTCGCCGCGGTCGAGGAAGATGCCGCGGCACTCGCCGCACTGGTCGATGATCACGCCGCTGCGCTCGTACTGGCGCATTTCTCCGTGGCACTTGGGGCAGGTGAGCTGCATGGTGTCGACGGTACCGGGTGTTCTCACGCGGTGGCGCTGAGCGCCTCCGTCACCTCCTCGTCGGAGACCTCGTGGAAGTCGTCGTAGTACGCACCGACGGCGGCGAAGTCAGGTGGCGTCTCGGGGCAGACCACCTGGTCGGCCTCGGCGGCCAGCATCTCGTACGCCTCCCTGGAACCGACCGGCACGGCCACGATCACCCGGGCGGCACCCAGGTGGCGGGCGACCTGTACGGCGGCGCGGGCGGTGGCCCCGGTGGCCAGCCCGTCGTCGGCGATGACCGCGCTCTTCCCGGTCAGGTCGAGCGGAGGGCGGCCGGCCCGGTACCGGCTCTCCCGACGGTCCAGTTCGGCCTGTTCACGCTGCCGCACCTCGGCCCGGTCCGTCTCGCTGAGCCGGCCGGCGACCATCTCGTTGAGCACCTGCACCCCGCCGGGGCCGAGCGCGCCGTACGCCACCTCGGGTGCCCACGGGACGCCGAGCTTGCGGACCACCAGCACGTCCATCGGCACGCCGAGCCGCTCCGCGATCACCCGGGCGACGAGCACCCCGCCGCGTACCAGCCCGAGGACGACGACGTCCGGCCGCCCGGCGAGGTCGGTGAGTCGGCCGGCGAGCATGTCGCCCGCCTCGGCCCGGTCGCGATAGGTGGTCATGCTCTCAGGTCTACGCCTTCGCGGCGGGCCGCGTGGCGGAAGTCGCCCGAAAGCCGGGCCGGTAAAGCGCCGGAGGGCCCGCCAGCGCGGGCGCCCAGACCAGCAGGGCGATCGGGTAGAGCAGGTAGCCGAAGCGGGTCGACGGCATCAGCAGGATCGCCGCGAGCAGCCCGTACCCGCAGATCAGCGCGGTGGAGACGGCGGTGCGTGGCGGACGGCGGAGGAGCCGGACGGCGATCGCCACCCCCGTGGCGACCAGCAGCGCGGCGGCGACGACCCGGCCGGCGGGCAGTGCGGTGGCGATGAGGTGCCCGGGGAACGGGGACTGCGCGGGGCTGGTCACCAGACCGTGCCCGAGCGGGAAGCGCAGCACGTTCTCGACCAGGGCGTCCCGGTCGACCAGCAGGGCGGGGAGCAGCGCGAGAATCGGCAGCCCGAGAGCCCCGAGGGCGGCGCGGAGACCAGCCCGGCGGGTGGCGGCCCAGCAGACCAGCACGACCGCCGCCGGCCAGGCGAAGAGCTTCAGCGCGCCGGCCGCGCCGACCGCCAGGCCGGCCCGACCGGGCCGGTCGGCCGCGGCGAGGGCCAGCGCGAGCAGGCAGAGCGCGAGTACGGGCAGGTCGTCGCCGCCGGTCGCCAGGGTGAGCGCGCAGACCGGCAGCACGGTCGCCGCCTGTACGCCCCGGAGCACCGCCGGACCTCGGCCGGCTGCGGCCGGGGCGGATGCGGTCCGCAGCGTGGCCACCGCGGCGGCCAGCACCGCGGCGGTGACCAGGGCGAACCAGATCCGCGCGTCGGTCCACCAGGCGTCGGCGGCGGCCCGGGGCAGCCCGAACAGCGCCATCCCCGGCTGGTACGGGGTGTAACCGAGCAACTGTTCCGCCGGCGGCAGCGCGGCGATCGCGTCGTGGCCCAGGTAGGGGGTGCCGTGCTCGGCGAGCCGGGTGCCGGCGTGCTCGACCACCACCACCTCCTCCTGTGCCCGGTCGGTACGCCCGGCCGCCCGCTGGACGCTCTGCGCCACCAGCGGCAGCAGGGTGGTGGTGGCCCAGGCGAACCCGGCCACCGCCCAGCGGGCGCCCAGCCCGGCCAGCAGCGTGCCGGCGGACCGGCGTCGAGCGAGGAACTGGCCGGCCACGGCGAGCGCCGCCAGCACGTACCCGGCGGTGGCGAGGGCCCCCCAGGCCCGGTGCGGGGTCAGGGTGGAGGTCGCGGCGGTGATCCCGGCGAAGGCCGCCGAGACGGCATAGAGACCCAGGTCGAGGGCGAGGCCGCCGGCTGCGGAGTGGATGCCCGCCCAGCGCCGGGCGGCGGTGGCGGGCCGGTCGGGGTCGGCGGTCACGCTGGCCAGTCTCGCAGACGGCCGCCCGCCCACGTCGTGCCCCTTGTTCGCCTGCGGATCTTGGATGGTCTCCGTTCGCAGCTCGGGGTCAACTCTCCGGGATCCGGGATGGTCATGCGGTCGGGTCGGGGGATCCGGCGGCGGACGTTCGGGCGCGTCCGCCCGAGCGGCGACCCGGCAGGCGGATCACCGCGCCCGCGTCGTGCAGCGGGGGCGCGAGGGTGCCCGGCCGCCCACCCGCGCCCCGCTGAAGGGCGGCGAGCAGCGCCCCGGCCGGCAACGGCCGGGCGAACAGGTGCCCCTGCCCGGCGGCGCAGCCCAACTCCCAGAGCGCCCGGCGCTGCGCATCGTTCTCCACACCCTCGGCGACCACCATCAGGTCGAGGCTGCGGCCCAGGTCCAGGGTGGAGCGGATCACGGCGGCGGCCTCGGTCGCGCTCTCCATCGCGGTGACGAAGCTGCGGTCGATCTTCAGCTCGTGCACGGGGATCCGGGAGAGCAGGGACAGCGAGGAGTAGCCGGTGCCGAAGTCGTCGAGGGCCAGCCGTACGCCGGAGTCGCGCAACCGGCTGAGCACCCGGTCCACCACGTCGAGCTGACTGAGCGTCAGGGTCTCGGTCAGCTCCAGCACGAGACGGTCCGGGGGCAGGTCGTGCGCCCGCAGGCGGGCCAGCACCGCTCCGGGGAAGCGGGCGTCGAGGAGACTGCGCGGTGACACGTTCACCGAGACCGGCAGGTCGAAACCGGCGTCCCGCCAGGTACCGGCCGCGATCAGCGCCTGATCGAGAATCGCCTCGGCGAACGCGGGCAGCAGCCCGGAGCGTTCCACCGTCTCCAGGAAGCGCAGCGGGTCGATCACGCCGTGGGTCGGGTGGTGCCAGCGGGCCAGCGCCTCCGCGCCGATCACCTCGCCGCTGCCCAGGTCGACGATCGGCTGGAAGTTGACGTTGAACTCGTGGTCGGCGACGGCGCGGGGCAGTTCGCCGCCGAGCGTGAGCCGGCCCAGGTCGGCGGTGTCGCGGGTCGGCGCGTACGTGGAGATCCGCCGGCCGGACCGCTTCGCCTGGTACATCGCCACGTCGGCCCGGCGCAGCAACTCAGGCATCCCGCCGCTCGCCGGGGCGGCTGCGATGCCACCGCTGGCCTCCACACTGATGCGCATGCCGTCCAGATCGAGCGGCTCGTGCAGGGCGGCCAGCAGGGCTTCGGCCCGGTGCGCGGCCACCGCCGGAGCGGGCAGCCCGCGCAGCAGGACGGCGAACTCGTCGCCGCCGAGCCGGGCCACCAGGTCACCCGGGCAGGCCGCGGCGCGCAGCCGGTCGGCGACCTGCATCAGCACGCTGTCACCGGCGCCGTGCCCGAGGGTGTCGTTGACCTCCTTGAAGTGGTTGAGGTCGATCAGCACCAGGGCGGTGACGCCGTCGGCGTGCCGGCCGGTCAACTGCTCGGTGCCCTCGTCCAGCAGGTGCCGCCGGTTGGAGAGCCCGGTCAACGCGTCGTGGGTGGCGGCGTACGCGTGCTCCTCGGCGATCCGGGCCAACTCGGCGTACGCCTGGGCGTTGCGGACCGCGGTGCAGAGCGCGGAGGCGAAGGTACGCAGGGTGTACTGCTCCCGCTCGGAGAGCTCGACCGGCCCGGCGAAACGAAGCCGGAGCACCCCGATGTCGCTGCTCCGGTCATGTCCTTCGAGGCGGGTGGCGAGCACGGATCCCTCGACGGCGCTGGGTTTGCCGGCAGGCCCGCGATAGGTGATGAGCCCCCCGGCCCCCCGAACGAGGCGGTCGTCGTCCCGGAGCTCGATGTCGACCTCGTCGGCGGAGAAGAGCTCGGTGGCCTGGGTGACCGCGGTGGTGAGCACCTGGTCCAGATCAACCACGTTGAGTGCGTCGGTGGTGCGGGCGAGGCGCTGCCAGGCGTCCCGCTCCGCCCGGCTCCGTACCCGACTCGAGTTCGCCAGGTGCAGGCTCAGGACCAGAGGCGGGACGATGACCAGGAAGGTCGGGTTGATCCGGAGGATCAGGAGGGTGGAGAGGATCACCGAGAAGCGGGCGAGCACGCTCGCGAGCCGCAGGTCGATCTGCTGGCGAAAGCGATTGAGGATCGGGGTCCGCGTCGCGAAGGCGAGGACGGGGAAAGTCAGCAGCTCGTCCAGCACGACGACCGCCAGATACGCCAGCACCAGGGCGGGAAGGGAGTGGACGATCGGCCCGGACCAGGGCCACGTCCATCCCGAGGCGGCCAGGACCAGTCCGCCCACCGCCGCGAGTGCCATCTCCTTGGCGATGCCGAACGCGAGCTTGATCGGGGCGAGTCGACCGAGCACCCGGGTGACCGCGACACCCACGCCGGTCGCGATCACAACCCACGGCACGGGGGCGACGGCCAAGCCAACGACCGAGGCGGCGTCGGTCCAGGAAATGCCGTGCGTGGTGGCCCGGATGCGAATACGGACATTGACGGTCGCGCCGACCGCGACGAGGAACGCCACGGCGGCGGCCCGCGTGAGGTCCGTCGTTGTCGTCAGTCCCTGGACCTGAATGAGCCGGAGACTGACCAGTGTCGCGACCACTGCGGCAAACACGACGAGACCGACAAGCAGCAACAGCCGCCGATCGGTCCCATTGTCGCGTGCGATGGCGCGAGTCACCTTCTGCCTCCACCGCGCTCGCTCGTAGCGGTGCGTGTATCCGTACTGTACGGCCCGCTCCGGTGCCCGGGAAGGCGTTGATCACAGCCAGTCGTTGCCACGCATCGGCTTCGCCCTTCAGTCGATCCTGCGGAGTCGTTCGTTCGACCCCACCAACATCGGCCATCTTAGGAGTGTTTCAACCAGGTTAGTTCCATTAGATGTCCATATACGCAGAATGCGCCAATGCTGTCACCCCTTGTCACTCGCTGTCTTTGGCTGAAGACTGAACGCGTATTCAGGGTGACGTTCCGATGGTGTGATTATCGAGGTGGGCGTACGAACTGTCTCTAGCCCTTCGGCGCAGGCATGGTGACCTGCTTCGACCTCTCGCGCCTGTCCGACCTGCTGCTCCACGGACAGAAAAAATGTCGTCGCTCTCTGATATGTTCCGAGTTGCGCGGCGGATCGCGCGTTATCTGGCTTTAGGGTGGCTTGCACCTATTCTGATATTAAATACAGCGCTTATTTGAATTCCGTTACCACTCCGTGGAGGGTGGATTGGCGGAGATCCGCCTGCTGGGTGTGCCCGGGCTGTGGCTCGGGGCCGGAAGGCTACCGCTGGGACCCCCGGTCGGCCGTCGGCCGCGGCGCGCTCGACGCGCCGTACGCGATGGGTAGGCTCGCGGCCGTGACCGATCCCGCGCAGCTCACCCATGTCGACGCCGCCGGCGCGGCCCGGATGGTCGACGTCTCCGCCAAGTCTGTCTCCGGCCGGCTCGCGGTCGCCGCCGGCCGACTCCGCACCACACCCGAGGTGGTGGAGCTGTTGCGCCGCGACGGCCTGCCCAAGGGCGACGCGCTGGCGGTCGGCCGGCTCGCCGGCATCATGGGTGCCAAGCGGACCCCCGACCTGATCCCGCTCTGCCACCCGATCGCCCTGCACGGCGTCACCGTCGATCTCCGGCTGACGGCCGACACGGTCGAGATCACCGCGACGGCGAAGACCGCCGATCGGACCGGCGTGGAGATGGAGGCGCTCACCGCGGTGGCCGTCGCCGGTCTCGCCCTGATCGACATGGTCAAGGCCGTCGACCCGGCGGCGTCGGTGGACGCGGTACGGGTGCTGCGCAAGGAGGGCGGTAAGACCGGCGAATGGGTGCGGCCGGAGGATCGGCCGTGATCCGTGCCCGGGTGATCGTCGCCTCCAACCGGGCCGCCGCCGGGGTGTACGCGGACACCAGCGGCCCACTGCTCGTCGCCGGCCTGCGTGAGCTGGGCTGCGAGGTCGACGAGCCGGTGGTGGTGCCGGACGGTGAGCCGGTCGGCGTGGCGCTGCGGTCCGCCCGCGACGAGGGCATCGACGTGGTGTTGACCAGCGGCGGGACGGGCATCACCCCGACCGACCGGACCCCCGAGGTGACCCGTGCCCTGCTCGACTACGAGATCCCCGGCATCGCCGAGGCGATCCGGGCGCACAGCCGCGTCGCCGTTCCCGCCGCCGCCCTGTCCCGGGGGTTGGCCGGGGTGGCCGGCCGGATGCTGGTGGTCAACCTGCCCGGCTCCCGGGGCGGTGCGAAGGACGGGCTGGCGGTGCTCGGTCCGATCCTCCGCCACGCCGTCGAGCAGCTCCGCGGCGGTGACCACTGACCGCACCCGCCGCTCGCACCGGCGCTAGGCTCGGCGAATGAGCACGGAAACCGCAGCCACGGCGGCGCAGGTCGCCGCGCCGTCACCGGTCGAGTGGGCGGAGGCCCGTTCCCGGGTGTACGAGGCCGGTCTCGCCGCCGCGCTCCCCGCGGTCGATCGTCCGCTCGCCGACGCTGACGGCCACACCCTCGCCGAGCCGCTGACCACCCGTACCGACCTGCCGGCGTTTCCCACCTCCAGCGTGGACGGCTGGGCGGTGCGCGGGGACGGCCCGTGGCAGGTGGTGGGTCGGGTGCTCGCCGGGCACACCCCGCCCCCGCTGACCAGCGACGGCAGCACCGTCGAGATCGCCACCGGCGCGATGGTCCCGGCGGGCAGCACGGCGATCCTGCGGATCGAGGAGTCGACCCGGACCGCGGACGGCCGGGTCGCCGGCACCCCGCGCCCGATGGCCGAGTGGCGCGAGCCGGGCGAGGAGGCGTACGCCGGGGAGGAGCTGCTGCCGGCCGGCACGCCGGTCGACCCGGCGCTGATCGGCCTGGCCGCCTCCTGCGGTTACGACTCGCTGCGGGTCCGCCGGCAGCCGCGCGCAGCGCTGCTGGTCTTCGGTGACGAGCTGCTGACCTCCGGCCTGCCGGGCGCCGGCCGGGTCCGCGACGCGCTCGGCCCGGCGGTGCCGGCGTGGCTGCGCCGGTACGGCTGCCAGGTGCACCCGGCCGACGTGGTGGGCCCGGTGGCCGACACGCTGTCCGCGCACGTGGCGGCCCTGCGGGGTGCGCTGGCCGACGCCGACCTGGTCTGCACCACCGGCGGCACCATGCACGGTCCGGTCGACCACCTGCATCCGGCCCTGGCGGCGCTCGGCGCGGATTACGTGGTCAACACCGTGGCGGTCCGTCCGGGCTTCCCGATGCTGCTGGCCCGGCTGGTGGACGGCGACGGCCGGGTCCGGTTCGTGGCCGGACTGCCCGGTAACCCGCAGTCGGCCGTCGTGGCGCTGGTCTCGCTGGTCGCGCCGCTGCTCGCCGGCCTTCAGGGGCGGCCGATGCCGATGCTGCCGCAGGCCACCCTCGCCGAGCCGATTCCAGGTCGCGGCGACCACACCCACCTGGCCCTGGTCCGGTTCGACCGGGCGGCCGGCACCGCTCACCCTTTGCGGCACGCCGGCTCGGCGATGCTGCGCGGGCTGGCCGGGGCGGACGGCTTCGCGGTGATCCGGCCCGGCACCTCGGGCGAGGTCGGGGACCGGGTCCCGGTCGTACCCCTGCCGCTAAGCCCAGGCGAGCGGGCACAGTGAGCGCGAGGAGTGAGCCGGGGTTGCGAGCCCCGCAGTCGCGAACGAGGGAGGCGTAATGAGTACCGCCGAGGTGGTCGCCATCGGCGCGGTGACCGACCGGCCGCTCGACCTGGCCGCGCACGAGGCGGCGGTCGCCGACCGTCGGGCCGGCGCGGTGGTGTCGTTCCAGGGCGTGGTCCGCGACCACGACCACGGCCGCGTGGTGACCCGGCTGGAGTACGAGGGCCACCCCACCGCCGAGCGTGTGCTGCGCGAGGTGGCGGCCGAGGTCGCCGCCGACCCGGAGGTGTACGCGGTGGCCGTGTCGCACCGGATCGGCCCGTTGGAGATCGGCGAGGTGGCCCTGGTCGCGGCGGTCAGCACCGCCCACCGGGCGGCGGGCTTCGCGGCCTGCGCCCGGCTGGTGGACGAGGTGAAGGCGCGGCTGCCGATCTGGAAGCGGCAGGTCTTCGCCGACGGCGCCGAGGAGTGGGTGAACTGCCCCTGACCTCCCGACGGGAGGGTCAGCGGCGGGCGGTGAGCTGGGCGGCGCGGACCAGCCGGTCGTGGTAGAACGCCGGCTCGGCGCCCGGACGCCAGGGCAGCGCCGCGACCAGTGCGATCAGGGCGATCGCCAGGGAGTTCTCCAGCAGCGCGCCGAACAGCCCGTCCTGGTAGTGGGACACCTCGGGGAGTTGGTGTTCGTACAGCCAGATCGGCGAGACCAGGAAGAGCAGGTAGAGCGCGAGTGCGCCGGCCCCGTGCCGCAGACCGGTGAGCGCCGGGTACCAGATCGGCGGGCGCAGCGCCGGCACCCCGCCAGTGGGTGGCGCCGAGGTGGCCCGGGGCAGCAGCGCGCGGCTCGCCTCGCGGCGGCGTACCGCGGCGTCGGCCAGCACGATGATCGCCGGGATGACCCAGACGAGGTGGTGCGACCAGGAGATCGGGCTGATCACGTTGGCGGTCAGCCCGACCAGGGTGAACGCGGTCAGCTCGTCGCCGTCGGCGCGGGCGCTGGCCGCCCGGGAGAACCCGAGCGCCAGCACCAGCACCGCGAAGGCCAGCCAGAGCAGGCCGGGTGCCTCGATGGAGTCGTAGAGCCGGGCGAGCAGGCCGGCGAGCGACTGGTTGGCGGTCATGTCGGCGGCGCCGACCCGCTCGGTCTGCCAGAGCACGCCGGTGAAGTACATCCGTGACTCCGTCCCGACCAGCGCGAACGTTCCGAGGGTCACGCCGACGGCGGTGCCGACGGCGATCATCGCCGCCCGCCACTGCCGGGTGATCATCAGATACGCGATGAACAGTGCCGGGGTGAGTTTGATCGCGGTGGCCAGACCGATGCCGACCCCGGCCCACGCGCCGCCGTAGACGAATCGGGCCAGCGCCGAGTCGGCGGTGTCGTGATGGGTGCCCCGCTTTGCCCGCCACCGCAGGCCGACCATGTCCGCCACGACCAGTGCGAAGAGCAGCAGGTTGACCTGGCCGTAGCCGAGGGTTTCCCGGGACGGCTCGATGGCGACGGCCATCGGCGTGGCGATGCCGACGGTGAACCAGAGTGACCAGCCCAGCCGGTCGACGATCGGGCGCAGCAGCGCGGCGAGCGCGACGGCGAGCGCGGCGATGCTGGCCACCGCGTTCAGCCAGCCGGCGGCGTCGATCGGCAGCCAGGACATCGGCAGCATGACCAGGGCGGCGAAGGGCGGATAGGTGAAGCCCAGGTTCGTCTCGGGTGCGATGAAGTCGTACAGCTCGTTGCCGCTGGCCCACCACACCACGGCACCGTGGTAGATCTTCATGTCGAAGAAGTTGTACGGCCGGCCGAAGGCGCCGATGGCGAGCCAGGCGGCGTAGGCGACGGCTACCACCACGCTGGCGCGTACGGTCGCCCGACGGTCGGTGCCACGTGCCCGGTTACGGAATGGAGCGAGGCGGTCCGCCCGCCGACCGGCGGCCGCCGGCACGCCGTGACCACCCCCGTACCAAGATCGTCTTGCCCGTCCAGGTCCCGCACGGAGCCTAGAACGGTGCCTCACGTTGTTGCCTCCCGCGTTATGCGACCGTGTCCGATCACATACATTTTCGACATTTACCCCGGGTTAACGGGTGCTGAGGGGTTCAGGTGATTAGCGGCCCCGCGGGGGGTGGTGGCCGCGCCGGATGCGGTCAGCCGGGAAGCCGGCGGCCGGTGGCGGCCGAGCGTACGGCGATCTTTGTCTCCCGGCGGGCGGTTCGGACCGCCCGCTGCACGGAGCGCCGCGAGTGGCTGATCCGGTGACCCGCGCGCCAGCGCAGTCCGGGTTTCCCGCCGGTGTCCGCGGCGGCGAGGAGCAGGCCGCCGAACAGCCCGAGGTTCTTCAGGAAGTGGATCTGGTTGTGGTTCCGCTGCACCGGGTCGTCGCTGCTCCAGAAGGGATGGCCGGCCAACGTGGTGGGCACCAGGGTGCCGGCGAGGACGAGCGCGGCGGGCCGGGCGAACCGGCCACTGGCCAGCATCAGCCCGCCGACGAGCTGGGTGGCCGCGTTGGCCCGGATCAGTGTCTCGGTGTCGGTCGGGATCCGGGGATGCAGACTCTGGATCATTGGGGCGGCCCGGTCGGTGAGTGGCTTCGCGACGGGGAGCACGCGGCCGGGGTTCTTGAGGGTGTTGGCACCGCTGACCACGAAAATGCCGCTCAACATGATGCGGGCGAGGGAACGCACGGGCTTCATGGCTCAGTCATACCCCGTCGCGGCGGCCGCCACCCGGCCAACACCCGAACGGGATCGGCCGACATGGACGTCCGGGCCGGCTCGCCGACGTACCGATTTCAGCGACCGTCGCGGATGGACCGGGTACGCGCGGTAACGTCGCGCGGGTGACGACGCTGCGACTGCGACCCGAGGGCCCGGCGGACGAGGAGCCGGTGGCCCGGGTGCTGGCCGGCGCCTTCGCCCGCCCCGACGTGGCCGCGCCGCCCGAGGTGGGTCTGGTCGACGAGCTCCGGCGCAGCGACGCCTGGATTCCGGAGCTGGCCATGGTCGCCGAGTACGGCGGCGAGGTGGTCGGCTACGCCCTGCTGACCCGGGTCCGGGTGCGTTCGGACGGCGGATCGGTCCTGGCTCTGGCGCTCGGCCCGGTGGCGGTCGCACCGCACCGGCAGCGGATCGGGCACGGCACGGCGGTGGTGCAGGCGGCCCTGGACGCCGCCACCGAATTGGGCGAGCGGCTGGTGGTGGTGCTCGGCGATCCGACGTTCTACCGCCGCTTCGGGTTCAGCCGGGCGGACCGGATGGGGTTGACCAGCCCGTGGTCCGGGCTCGGGGAGCCGTGGCAGGCGGTGGTGCTGCCACCGTCCGACGACGAGGCGCCGCCGCCGCAGGGCGAGGTCGTCTTCCCGGCGCCCTGGTCAAGGGTCTGACGCGCGGTCCGCCGGTGTCGTCAGGCCGGCTGGGTACGCAGGTAGCGGCCGAAGTGCGGGACGGTGAAGGCGACCGTGCCCCGCTCGCCGGAGTAGATCAGCCCCTTCTTGATCAGCGCGTCCCGGGCCGGCGAGAGGCTGGCCGGCTTGCGGCCCAGCGCACGGGCGATCTCGGCGGTGGGCACCGCCGCATCCATGTCGTCCCGCCCGCTGTCCTCCCCCTCGACCAGGGACAGGGACGCCATGGCCCGCATGTACTCGCGCTCGGCCGGGGTGGCCCGTTCGAACCGGGAACCGAAGAAGCCGACGGCCAGTTCGGCCTCCGCCTCGGGCGCGGCGACCCGGACGTCGGCGGCGGTGATCGGCGAGCGCGGTGCGTTGTCCCAGGTGGCCTTGCCGTACGCCTGGACGAAGTAGGGGTAGCCGCCGGATTTCTCGTAGAGCAGGTCGAGGGCCTTCGGCTCGTACTCGACCTCCTCCCGCTCGGCCGGGGCGCAGAGCGCCTGGTCGGCGGCGATCCGGTCGAGCCGGTCGATGCGCTGGTAGCGGAAGAGCCGCTCGGAGTACGACTTCGCCGCGCTCAGTACGGCCGGCAGGTGCGGCAGGCCGGCGCCGACGACGATCAGCGGCGCGCCGAGCTGGGACAGCTCGTGGCAGGCGGCGCAGAGCGCGGAGACGTCCTCCGCGCCGAGGTCCTGCATTTCGTCGATGAAGACGGCGACGCCGGTGCCCACGTCGGTGGCGACCGCCGCGGCGTCGGTGAGCAGCTCGACCAGGTCGATCTCGATGTCCCCGGAGTCGGCCCGGCCGCTGGCCGCCGGTACGTCGATGCCGGGCTGCCAGCGGTCGCGCAGCTTCGGCGCCGCCCCACCCCGGCCGGTGGGGCTGGCGCGCTGGGCGAACGCCTTGAGTACGCCGAGGAAGCCGTCGATCCGGTCCGGGGCGCGGTGCCGGGGGGCCAGCTCGCGGACCGCCATGTGTAGCGCGGCGGCGATCGGCCGGCGCAACGACTGGTCCGGCCGGGCCTCGATCTTGCCGGTGCCCCAGAGGTGGTTGATCGCCTGCGAGCGGAGGGTGTTGAGCAGGACGGTCTTGCCGACCCCGCGCAGGCCGGTGAGCATCAGGCTGCGTTCGGGGCGGCCCCGGGCGATCCGCTCCAGCACCACGTCGAAGACGTCCAGCTCGCGTCCTCGCCCGGCGAGTTCGGGCGGGCGCTGGCCGGCGCCGGGGGCGTACGGGTTGCGGACCGGATCCACGAATCGCACAGTATCGGGCGATCTAGCTGCGAGGCTAGACATCCGTAGATGCGGGTATCGGCGTGTCGGCACCGTCGAGGCAAAACTAGGGCTATCTAGCATGGACGCTAGACAGCCCTAGTTTCGGTTATCAGACTGCGGTGGTCAGCGCCGCTTGAGGCAGAGCACGAAGTCGAGCGTGTCGAGTTCGCTGTCGTAGAAGTACCAGTCGGTGTAGCCCTTGACCTTGGCGCACTTCGTCTCGGCGTCCTTCTTGCCGCTGGTCGGGCCGTCGATCCGGTCCAGCACCTGGTACGTCTTCGCGCCGCACTCGCTGATCAGCAGCTTCGGCTGATCGGCTGCCCCCTCGTTGCGTACGCACTGGCCGGCCTTCACGAACCGCGGATCGGTCGAGGACGCCGGGGCCGCGGCGGTGGTCGCCGGAACCGCCGCCTCGTCAGAGGACGCGGTGGTCGCCGGGGTGAGGGCACCGCTTCCGCCCGCCGGGGCCGAGTCGTCCCGGCCGACGAACCAGTACGCCCCGGCGCCGCCGAGCACCACCAGCACGGCCAGCAGCGCGACCAGCGGACCCTTGCCGCGCTTCGGTGCCGCCGGTTCGGCGTACGGCTGCTGCCCGTAGTCGGGATCCGCCGGGTACTCCTGGTACGCCGCTGGGCCGGCCGGCTGCCCGGCGTCCCAGGAGACAGGCGCCTCGTACCGTTGCGCCGGTGGCTCGGCCCAACCGCCGGGCTGGGTCGGTGGCTCGGCCCAACCGCTGGCGGGCTGCGGCGGTGGCTCGCCCCAACCGCCGGGCTGGTCGGCGTAGCCGGGGTGGTGGCGCGGGTCGGCGGCGTACCGGTCCTCCGGTCGCCGCCCGCCCCACGGCTCGGGGGAACCGCCGCCCGGTGGTCCGAAGTTCGCCATGAACGTCCTCCTGGATACGCCGTTGCTGAGAGGCCGGCCACCAAAGGGGGACGCCGACGCCCCGGTCACCGTAGCGTGGTCGACCGATGAGCTCACGCCCCCGGAGTGCGACGCCGACCGTCGCCCACGCTCCCGCCGCCGCCCGTCCTGCCCTGATCTGGACGGCGTTGGCCCTCGTCTACGTGCTCTGGGGCTCGACCTACCTGGGCATCCGGGTAGCGGTCGAGTCGTTGCCGCCGTTCACCTCCGCAGTGGCACGGTTCGCCGCGGCGGCCGTGGTGCTGGCCGTGGTGCTGCGGTTCCGCCGAGGGCCGGGGGCGCTCCGGGTAGACCTGCGGCAGCTCGGGTCCGCCGCGCTGGTCGGCCTGCTGCTGCTCGCCGGCGGCAACGGCCTGGTGGTGCTCGCCGAGTCCGGGCCGGCCGGGAAGGCCGTGCCCTCCGGCATCGCGGCGCTGCTGGTGGCCACCGTCCCGCTCCTGGTCGTGCTGCTGCGTACGCTGGGCGGTGACCGCCCCCGACTGTGGACCTTCGCCGGGGTGACCCTCGGCTTCGTCGGCCTCGTGCTGCTCGTGCTCCCCGCCGACGGTCCGGGCACCGTGCCGTTGGCCGGCGCGTTGACCGTGGTCGCCGGGGCCGTCTCCTGGTCGGTCGGCTCCTTCCTCTCCGGGCGGATCCGGATGCCGGACGACCCGTTCGTGGCCACCGTCTACGAGATGGCGGCCGGCGCGCTGGCGCTCGCCGTGGTCGCCGCCGTCCGGGGCGAGTTCGCCGACTTCTCCCCCGCCGACGTGACCGCCCGCTCCTGGGCGGCACTGGCGTACCTGATGGTGGCCGGCTCCCTGGTCGCCTTCACCGCGTACGTCTGGCTGCTGCACCACGCCCCGATCTCCCTGGTCGCCACCTACGCGTACGTGAACCCGGCGGTCGCGGTGGCGCTCGGCGCGCTGCTCGCCGCCGAGCCGGTCACCCACCAGGTGCTGCTCGGCGGCGCGGTCATCGTCGCCGGGGTGGCGGTGGTGGTGAGCACCGAGCGCCCCCGTAAGCCCGTGCCGGACCCGGCCGACGGGGCAGCCCCGGAGCTGGCTCGCCGGTAACATTCCGGCCCGTGTCCGCCGGGTTGCTGACAGTCGCCACATTTCTCGGCGCGCTGGCCGGCTGGGTCGCCGTCCCGCTGGCCCACCGCTTCACCGGGCCGTGGCCTGTTCCGTCCGCCGGTCCGGCGGACGGCCGGGGTGTCAGGCCGTTGCCCGATCGGGTTGCCGGGCCGGCGTCCGGTCGGGGTGTCGGACGCCGGCCCGGCGAGCGACTCGGCGTGAGCCTGGTGGGTGCGGTGGTCTTCGGCGGACTGGCCGCCGCACGGGGTGCCGCGCCGGAACTGCCGGCGCTGCTGCTGGTGGGCGCGGTCGGGTTGGTGCTCGCCCTGGTGGATCTGGCCTGCCTCCGGTTGCCCGACCGGTTGGTGGCCCTCGCCGCGATCGCGGGCGGGCTCGGCCTGACCGGCGCCGCGCCGGCCGCCGGCGCGGGCCGGCTGCTCCCCGCGCTGGCCGGCGCGGCCACCGCCTTCGCCGGGTACGTGCTGCTCGCGCTCCTGCCCGGTTCCCGGCTCGGCTTCGGCGACGTCAAGCTCGCCACGGCCCTGGGTCTGCCGCTCGGCTGGCTGGGCTGGCCGACCCTGGCGCTCGGCCTGCTCCTGCCGCATCTGCTCAACGGTGTCGTGGTGCTCGCCCTGCTGGCTGCCCGTAAGGTGCGCCGGGACACCGCACTGCCGCTCGGCCCCGCGATCCTGGCCGGTGCCTGGCTGGCGGTCCTGTTCGCCTGATCCCGGGCTCGCGCCCCCGCACGGGAGTGGGTCCGGGCCCGCGGTAGGCGCCGCCCGACGATCCGGCGACGTCCTAGCTGCCTGCGCCCCAGCGCCGGCGCAGGCCCTTGCCGGTGGCCAACGCGAGCAGCGAACCCACCACGACGGTGCCGAGCCCCAGGGCCACAAGGGGCCCGGATGACGTGCCGGTCGTGGGCAGGACGGGTTCGCTCGGTGTAGCGCTGACGGTGCTGGACGGTGTCACGCTGACGGTGCTGGACGGTGTCACGCTGACGGTGCTGGATGGCGTCACGCTGACGGTGCTGGATGGCGTCACGCTGACGGTGCTGGATGGCGTCACGCTGACGGTGCTGGATGGCGTCACGCTGACGGTGCTGGATGGCGTCACGCTGACGGTGCTGGTCGGTTGCGAGACAGGGGTGAGGGTGACGGTCATCATGGCGCCTCCGGCCGAGATGTTGTTCTGGAACGGCACCGACACACCGTCGACCGTGACGGATACGGGCTGCTGCAGGGCACAACCGCTGACGGAGGTATCGACGGTCAGGCCGAACTGCGTCGCCATACCCGTCGGGATGGTCGTGTCGACCATTCGGGTAAGGATGAAGTTGGGCGCCTCGAAGGCGACCTGGTCGGTCGAGAGCGTGTGCGTGGTGACGTTCTCCAGTCCGCACTGGCCGTTGGTGGCGACGACGACCTGGATCGTCGATCCAGCACGAGTGTCGGCCAGCGCGGCGGTTGGCGCCGCCAGGAGCGCCCCCGTCCCGACGCCCGCGATGCCGACGGCCAGCAGGGTCCGACCACGCCGACGCTCCTGCCCGCGCCGTACGTCACTGATGGAACTCGAAGGTTTCGTCATGTCCGTCAGAATATGAGCGGATTGGCGCCTTCGTCTCGTTTATCCAAATTGACCCCTTCTTGGGGGTTCTTCTTTCAGATCAGGCGGAGTTGGCGGTCCTTCGGGCGGCGGGGTTCGGCCTCGCCGAAGCGTTCGAAGAGCCCCGGGTCGATCACGTCGAGGAACGGGGACGGGCGGCACTCGCGTTCCGCGCCGTGCCGGCTACGCCGGGCGGCGTGGCTGACGTACAGCCGGTCCTGGGCCCGGGTCAGGCCGACGAAGAACAGCCGCCGCTCCTCGGCGACCGCGTCGTCGTCCGGCTCCGATCCCGGCCAGCGCAGCGGCAGCAGCCCGTCCTCGGCGCCGACCAGGAAGACCACCGGGAACTCCAGCCCCTTGGCCGCGTGCAGAGTGAGCAGGGTGACCGCCTCGGCGCGCGGGTCCAGGGCGTCCACCTCCGCCCCGGTGGCGAGCTGGGAGAGGAAGAGCCCGAGGTCGTCACCGCAACGCCGGGCCAGCGGCGCGAGCAGGTCCACCGCCGTACGCACGTCCTCCGGGCGGACCGAGCCGGAGCTGTCCAGCGTCGGCACGGCGAAGCGTTCCGCCAGAACCTGCCCGGCCAGCCGTACCCGGGCGGCCAGCGAGCCGTCGAGCCCGGCGTGCCGCAGCTCGCGGGCGATGGCCAGCACCCCGGGCCGGTCGCGGAGCCGGTCGTGCGAGCGCTTCTGCACCGGGATGTTGGCCCGGGCGAGGGCGTCCAGCACCGGAGCGGCCTGCGCGTCGGTGCGGTAGAGCACCGCGATGTCGGAGAACGACAACGAGGTGGACCGGCCGTCGATCCGGCCCGAGTCGAGCGAGCGGTGAGACAGGCCGCCGACCAGGTCGTCGATGGTGCGTACCACGAAGTCGGCCTCGTCGGCGACGGACGCCGCGGCGTACCGACCGACCAGCGGGGCCTCCGGGTCGAGGCGCGCCGGGTCGAGCCGGCGGCCACGGACCAGCGACGACGGTGCGATGGCCTGCACCGCGGCGGCCAGGATCGGCGCGGAGGAGCGGTAGTTGCGGTTCAGCCGGACCAGCCGGGCGTCGGTGAAGTCCTGGGAGAAGCGCAGGAAATAGCCGACGTCGGCGCCCCGGAACGAGTAGATGGCCTGGTCGGGGTCGCCGATCGCGCAGAGGTTGCCGTCGGCCGGGCTGAGCAGCCGCAGCAGTTCGTACTGGACGGCATCGACGTCCTGGTACTCGTCGACGAAGATCCACTTCCAGCGTTCCCGGTACTCGCGGACCAGCTTCCGGTCCCCGCCGAGCAGCGCCACCGGCAGGGTGAGCAGCTCGTCCAGGTCGACCAGGTCCCGCTTGCGCAGCAGCGCGGTGTACCGCTCGTCGTCGTCGCCGGACTCGGCCCGGGCCGCGGCCCGGTCGGCGTCGTCGGCGATCCGGAAGTCCGCCGGCAACCCCGCGGCCTCGGCGTTCTCCCGCAGGATGGTCAGCCCCAGCGAGTGGAACGTGCCGACCGTGACGTCCTCGGCCACCGGGCCGAGCAGCCCGTCCAGGCGGTGCCGCAGCTCCTCGGCGGCCCGCCGGGTGAACGTGATCGCCAGGCACTGCTCCGGGAAGACGTTCAACTCCGCACAGAGGTACGCGATTCGGTGGGTCAGCGTACGGGTCTTCCCGGTGCCCGGACCGGCCACGATGAGCAGCGGACCACCCGGCGCGGAGGCGGCCACCCGCTGCATCGCGTCGAGCCGGTCCAGCAGGCCGGTGCCGACCTCCTCCATGCCGGCGAGCATCGGCTCGAACGGCTCGTGCGGGGAGGGCACCGGCGCGATCGGTGGCGGAGGCGGCGGGGCCGGCTTCCGCTTCGGCTCCGCCCTGGCCGCCGCCGGGCGAGCGGCCTTCGGTTTCGGCGCCGGCTCCGCGGGCCTCCGCTGCGCGGGCACGGGTACGTCGAAGAGCGCCTCCTGCCCGACGGTCCCGCCGCTGCCCAGCTCGTCCGGGTCGAAGAGGGTGATCACGCCGTACTCGCCGTCGTAGCCGGGGACCCGGCGTACCTCGCCCCGGCGTAGCCGGCCGATGCCCTCGGCGAGCAGTTCGCCGCCGATCCGGCCGATCTCGTCCAGCGGGGTGCTGGTCAGGATCTCCAGCTCCGGGCCGAGCGCCGCGATCAGCTCGGTGAGCTTCCCGTCGACCTTCTTCGAGCGGGCGCCCACCTTGTTGATCTCACCGAGGATCTCGGCCAGCGGCACCAGGTGGGTCACCTCGCGGGCGTGCGCCGGCCGGTGCCCCGCAGGCCGGTCGGCCAGCTCGTCGACCCGGCTCAGTACGCCCACCGTCAGCGGCTTGCCGCACTCCGGGCACCGTCCACCGGCCGCCCGGGTCCGCTCCGGCGACCAGTTGACGCCGCAGAGCCGATGCCCGTCGGCGTGGTACTTGCCCTCCTCCGGAAAGAACTCGATGGTGCCGGCCAGCCCGTCCCCGGTCCGCAGCGCCTCCCGCATCGCGAAGTAGTCGCGGGCCGAGGCGAACACGGTGGCCTCGCGGCCCAGCGCCGGCAGGGAGTGCGCGTCGGAGTTCGACACCAGCCGGTAGCGGTCCAGGCTGCCGACCCGCCAGTTCATCTCCGGGTCCGAGGAGAGACCGGTCTCCACCGCGAAGACATGCTCGGCCAGGTCGGCGTAGCAGTCGGCGATGGCGTCGAAACCGGACTTCGAGCCCAGCGCGGAGAACCAGGGAGTCCAGATGTGCGCCGGCACCAGGTAGCCGTCCGGGCTGGCCTCCAGGGTGATCTCCAGCAGGTCCCGCGAGTCCAGGCCGAGGATCGGCCGCCCGTCCGAACCGAGGTTGCCGATCCGCCCGAGCGCGGCGTTGAACCGGGCCACCGCGTCCAGGTCCGGCAGGTAGATCAGGTGGTGCACCTTCCGGGTCCGGTCGTCCCGCTTGTAGATCGTGGAGATCTCCACGCTGAGCAGGAACCGGGCCGGGTCACTCTCCGCCTCGCTGGCCAGCCGGGGCGGGAGCTGGCGGGCGATGTCCCGCTCCGCCTCCGGGCTGAGCCGGAACAGGCCGGGCTCGGCCGGATGCAGGGTCTCCCGCAGGTGGTCGTACCAGGCGGGATGGGTGAAGTCGCCGGTGCCGAGTACGCCGATGCCCTTGCGCCGGGCCCACCGGGCCAGGTTCGGCAGGGTCAGATCGCGGCTGCACGCGCGCGAGTACTTCGAGTGGATGTGCAGATCCGCGACGAACGGCGAAAGGCCACCGGGGGGTGCGGCGCTGAACGGAGGCACGCCGCATCCTGTCACGCCCGACACGGTGCCCGCCTTCCGCCACGCGTACTCGTGACCTGAGCAATCCGACCCTGGACGGGGCGGCCCGGTCGCGCTATGGGGCGCGCAACTCGACCAGGGTCACCTGAGGCGGCGCGCCGACCCGGACCGGCGGACCCCAGAAACCGGCGCCGTTGGTCACGTAGACCTTGGTGCCGTCCACCTCGCCGAGGCCGGAGACCACCGGCTGCTGGAGCCCGACCAGCAGGTTGAACGGTGCCATCTGGCCGCCGTGGGTGTGCCCGGAGAGTTGCAGGTCCACGCCGAACTTCGCCGCCTCGTGCACGGCCACCGGCTGGTGGGCCAGCAGCACCACCGGGCGGCTCGGGTCCCGGTCGCCGAGGGCGGCGGCGTAGTCGGCGGGGGCGGCCAGCCCGGTGCCGGTGGCGGAAACGTCGTTCACCCCGGCCAGGTCCAGGACGCCACCTCGGGCGTGGATCTCCTGGCGCTCGTTCTGGAGCACCCGCAGGCCGAGCCGATCCACCTCGCGGACCCACTCCTCGACGCCGGAGTAGTACTCGTGGTTGCCGGTGACGAAGAAGCTGCCGTACCGGGAGCGCAGGCCGCGCAACGGCGCCGCCGCCTCGCCCAGCTCGGCCACCGAGCCGTCGACCAGGTCGCCGACCACCGCCACCAGGTCGGCGTCGAGCCGGTTGATCATCGCCACGATCCGCTCGGTGTGCGAGCGACCGCGCAGCGGCCCGAGATGGATGTCGGAGACGGTCGCGATCCGCAGCCCGTCCATGCTGCGGGGGAGCTTGGCCAGCGGGATCCGGACCCGGTCCAGCTGCGGCGGACCCATCGCGTTGCGGATGCCGTACCCGGTGACACCGGCGGCGGTGAGCCCGGCGAAGATCGCCGTTCCCCGCGCGAGCAGCAACCGGCGGGATGGGTCGTGGTCGGCCGGCGCGGCGGCCGACGGCTCGGCGGGGTGCTCGACCGGCGGTTCGGTGGGGTGCTCAGCCGTCGTTTCGGTGGTGCAGGCGGAGTCGCCCACCCCGACGAGGGCCGGTTCCGGCGCCGCGGTGGTGGGCTCGGCGGACCGGGCCCGCCGACCAGACACCAGCTTGGCGATCGCCATCGGCACTTCCAGCACCAGCAGCACGACCAGCAGGTAGAACATCAGCGCCAGCCAGAGATAGCCCGGCCAGGCCATCCAGAACGCCCCGGCGTGGGCGCCCGCCATGGTGACCGGCACCAGCACCGCCAGCAGCAGCGCGGCGAACCCGCCGATCCGCCGCCAGCGCCCCGGGCGGGTGGTGTCCCGGACCAGCCGTTTCCACAGGTAGAGGTGGACCAGGCCGGTCACCAGCACGACGAAGCCCACGAACGCCGTCATCCCCACCACGGGAGCCTCCCTCAGCCGCCCGCGAACGGCGGCAGCACGTCAACTGTCACCCCGGCCGGCAGCGGCGTGCGACGATCGTGGCAGGCCACCCCGTCGACCAGGAAGCTGGCCGCCGTCAGCACGACGGCCAGTCTTTCGCCGTGCCGCGCGGTCAGCTCGTCGAGAAGCTCGTCGAGCGGACGACCGGCGGTCGCGGTCTCCTCGGCGCGGCCGGCGGCTGCGCGCGCACCGGCGAAGTAGCGGACGGTGAGCTGCACCGGTCAGCCTCCGATCGCCGACATCGGGCGGGCGGGTTGCAGGAACTTCGGGTCGTCGATGCCGTGCCCGGCCCGCTTGCCCCACATCGCGGTACGCCACCGCCGAGCCAGCTCGACGTCGTCCGCCCCGGCGCGCAGCGCGCCGCGCAGGTCGGACTCCTCGGTGGCGAAGAGGCAGGCGCGGACCTGGCCGTCGGCGGTGAGCCGGGTCCGGTCGCAGTCGCCGCAGAAGGGGCGGGTCACACTGGCGATCACGCCGACCCGGGTCGGCCCGCCGTCCACCAGCCAGGTCTCGGCCGGTGCCGCGCCCCGCTCGGCCGGGTCCTCGCTCAGGTCGAACTCGGCGCGTAGAGCGGCGAGAATCTCCTCGGCGGTGACCATCGTCGCGCGGTCCCAGTTGTGCTGGGCGTCCAGCGGCATCTGCTCGATGAAGCGCAGCTCGTAGCCGTGGGCCTGGGCGAACCGGAGCAGCGCGGGTGCCTCGTCGTCGTTGATCCCGCGCATGAGCACCGTGTTGATCTTGACCGGGGTCAGCCCGGCTGCCGCCGCGCCGGCCAGCCCGGCGAGCACGTCAGCCAGCCGGTCCCGCCGGGTCAGCTCGGTGAACCGGGCGTGATCCAGGGTGTCCAGCGACACGTTCACCCGGTCCAGACCGGCGGCCCGCAGGGCGGGCGCGAGCCGGGCCAGCCCGAGGCCGTTGGTGGTCAGCGAGATCCGGGGCCGGGGCGTCAGCTCGGCCACCGCCGACACGATGTCGACCAGGCCGGGCCGGATCAGCGGCTCCCCACCGGTGAAGCGGACCTCGGTGACGCCGAGCCGATGCACCGCGACCCGGACCAGCCGGACGATCTCGTCGTTCGTGAGCAGCTGCGGCTTGGCCAACCAGGGCAGCCCTTCAGCCGGCATGCAGTAGGTGCAGCGCAGGTTGCAGCGGTCGGTCAGTGAGACCCGCAGGTCCCGGGCGACGCGGCCGTACCGGTCGACGAGGACCCCGTCGGTCGTCGTCGGGGTGGCGGTCACCCGTCGACCGTAGCGCGTCGGCGACCCTGAAGCGCGGCGCGGGCCGCGGTGCCCACCGCGTCGGCGTACGCCCCGCCGAAGAGGGCCGTGTGGACCAGCAGCAGGTGGAGCTGGTGCAGCGGAATCCGGGCCGGCCAGCCGTCCGCCAGCGGCCACACCTCCTGATAGGCGGCGAGGATCAGGTCCAGGTGCGGCGCGCCGCCGAAGAGCGCGAGCTGGGCGAGATCCGTCTCGCGGTGGCCGCCGTGCGCGGCCGGATCGACCAGCCACACCCGCTCGTCCGCACCCCAGAGCAGGTTGCCCGGCCAGAGGTCGCCGTGGACCCGGGCCGGCGGCTCGTCGCCGCCGAGCTCCCCGATCCGGTCGATCACCTGCTCCACCAGCGCGGCCCGGCCGCCGGCGAGCGCGCCGTTGTCGACCGACATCCTCAGGTAAGGCAGCAGCCGCCGGCGGGCGAACCATTCCGGCCACGGTCCCGCGCCCGGCGTGTTGTCCTGCGGCAGCGCGCCGATGAACCCGGTCCACTCGGCACCGCGGGCGGGCGCACCGGCCCGGTGCAGCGCGGCCAGCTCGCGGCCGAACCGTTCGGCCGCGGCCGGCGTCGGCTCGCCGGGCTCGACCCAGTCGAGCGCCAGCAGCTCCGGCAGCGCCGCCACCACCTCCGGTACGGGCACCGCGCCCGCCTCGCGCAGCCAGCGCAGCCCGGCCGCCTCGGCCGCGAAGAAGCCCTCGGGCAGCGGGCGCCCGGCGTGCTCCGGCCAGGTCTTGGCGAATACCGAGTGCCCGTCGTCGAGGGTGAGCCGGGACGCGACGCAGATGTCCCCGCCGGAGACCGGCGTCTCCCGGATCCGCTGATGGGTCAGGAAGGTCGGCAGGTGCTCCGGGTGTGCCCGCAGGTACGCCAGGTCCATGAGCGCAAGGTAGCCGGTCCGGCCGACTCCCGGTGGGCCGTGTGTCGTCCCGACACCCGCCGTACGGCGCTCACCTGCACCAATACTCTCCGTATCTGTGGATAAGCGGCGTGTCGTCCACAGGGTCTGTCGAGCCGGCGGCCCGCCGCGCACGCTGCCCGCATGACTCCGACCGACCACCCCCGGCTCGCCGTCCGTTCCCCCGCCGACCTCATCGCCGCGGTGCCGTACCTGCTCGGCTTCCATCCCACCGAGAGCGTGGTCGTGGTGGCGCTGCGCGGCCGCCGGGTTGTCTTCGCCGCCCGGGGCGACCTGCCCGAGCCGGGTGCCGACCCGCGACCCGCTGCCTGGCATCTCGCGCAGGTCGTCGCCCGGCAGAGCACCGAGTCCGCCACCGTGATCGGCTTCGGTGCGGCCGCCCGGGTGACCGGAGCGGTCGAGGCGGTCGGCGCGGCCCTGGACGAGGCCGGTCTGCTCGTCCTCGACGCGCTGCGGGTGACCGATGGGCGTTGGTGGTCCTACCTCTGCGCCGACCCCGGTTGCTGCCCGCCCGACGGCACCCCGTACGACCCGAAGGCCAGCGAGGTCAGCGCGACGGCGGTTTTCGCCGGTCAGGTCGCCCTGCCCGACCGGGCCGCGCTGACCGCGCAGGTGTCCCCGCTCGACGGGCCGATCCGGGTCGCCATGCGCCGGGCCACCATCCGGGCCCGTCGCCGGCTGGCCGAGCTGACCGAGGACGCGGCCGAGACCGCGCTGGTCGGCGGCCGGTCCGTCCGCTCGGCCGGGGTGGCGGCCCTGCGTGGCGCGTTCCGTCGGCAGCGGCGCGGCGAGCGGCTGGGCGACGACGAGGTGGCCTGGCTGACCGTGCTCCTCACCCACCTCCCGGTACGCGACCACGCCTGGGAGCGGACCGATGGGCGGGACACCGACATCAGCCTCTGGACGGACGTGCTGCGCCGGGCCGAGCCGGAGCTGATCGCCGCCCCGGGCAGCCTGCTCGCCTTCGCGGCCTGGCGTGCCGGCTACGGTGCCCTGGCGGCGGTGGCCCTGGAACGGGTGCTCACCGCCCACCCCGACTATTCACTCGCGCTGCTCCTGGACGACGTGCTCCGGCGTGGGCTGCCCCCGTCCGAACTGGACGGCTGGCCCGCGGTCGCCTCCCGCGAGGTCGTCCGTCGCAGGCGGAGCCGTCGTGGCGCCCGTTGACCCGCCGTCACGGCGCCGAGACGGGTGTGCGGTGCGGACACCGAGGCGTCCGCACCGCACACCGGGGAGAGGGCGGTTACTTCTGCGGGGCCGGCGGGCTGTCGTTGGTGAAGCCGGCGCTCACCACGAGGGTGTAGCTCTGCAGCGCCCCGGTGGCCTTCGGAGCCCGGCCGGCGCCCAGGTCCCAGGACTCGCTGGCGAGTGCCTGGCCGGTGCGCGGGTCGATGATCAGCCGGGTCTGGCCCCAGTGGCCGCCGTCGCCCTTCCGGGCGAACCCGACCGCCACGCCCGCACGTCCCCGCTGGTCGGTGGCCTCACCGAGCGACGTCACCCCGGGCAGGTCGGCGAGCATCCGGTACGCGGCCGCCCGCACCTGCGGCGACACCGGCAGGTCGACGACGAGATCCTGGGCGCTCCAGCAGAGGGCGTCGTTGCTGGCCTTCTGCACCTCGCTGGCCTTCAGCCGGTTGAGCAGCCACGCCTTCAGCGCGGCCGGCTCGGTTGGCACCGCGGCCAGTTCTGCCCGCGAGATGGGGCCACCGGCGAGGAAGTAGGGCACGTTGCCGCCCGTCGCATCCGGCGGCATCGGCCTGGCGGCGTCCCACCGGATGGTCTCCGGTCCGGGCGTGCCGCGGATGATGATCGGCTCGGCGTCGGGGATGTCCTTGGGTGCGGGCTCCACCCACTGCGTCGGTGCGCCGTCGGCCTGCCAAGCGGCCCGGTCCGCAGCGGTGAACGGCACGGCACCGAGGTCGCGGACGAAGGCCACACTCCGGGCGCTCGGCGATATCCCGTCCCACACCCGCATGCCCTGCCGCTGCACGATCTGGTAGCGCCGATTCGTGGGGCCAACCTCGCGTACTGTCCCGTGTTCCTGGTCGCTGAACCAGTAGCGACCACCGCTGGTGGGACCAGCCCCGCTCCGCTCGGCCGCGACCAGGAGCACGTCCCGGGCGGTTCGCGGGGCCGAGGCGGTGGCGTCGGCCGTCCGGCCGCCCGCGCCGGACGTGCCCGCCGGTCCGGTCCCGCCCGCGCCGATCGTGAGGAAGACCGCCCCGGCCGCCGCCAGGGCCATGGTCGGCAGCACGCCCGCCAGGACCAGCCGGCGGGCCGGCCGGCGTGCGGCCGGCGTGCCGGTCGGCTGCGGGTGCGCCGTGATCGCGTACGGGTCGGGGCGGCTGTCCAGGTCAGGGTCGAGTCGGGCGGGGCGGGCGTCGGCCAGCGCCTTCATGACATCTCTACGGGGACTCACTTGCTGTACTCCTCGACAGGTTGGGCGATCGGGGAACGACGGACGACCTGGACCGGCCCGGCCAGGGCCGCTTGCAGCCGCTTCCTGGCCCGGTGCAGCCGTACGAAGAAGGTGGCCGTCGAGCAGCCGACGACCCGAGCGGCGGCCCGGGCCGAGAGGTTGTGCCAGGCCACCAGGGTCAGCAGCTCCCGGTCTTCGTCGGCGAGCCGGGCGAGCGCGGCGAGCACCGCTGCCCGCTCGGTCACCCCGTCCGCGACGTCCGCCGCCGACTCGTCGGCCCAGGCGCGCAACTCGGCCGTCAGGCTGGCCTGCCGCACCTCGTCGCGGTAGCGCTCCCGCAGCACGTTGCGGGCCACCCCGAGCAGCCACGGCAACGGCGACGCCGGCACCGTGGGCAGCTTGCGCCACGCCACGAGGAAGGTGTCGCTGACCACGTCGTCGGCGAGTTGGCGTCCGACTCGGCTCACCGCGTACGCGTACACCTGCGCGTGGTGCGCGTCGTATATCGCCGTGAACCGTCGGCTCGCGTCGGCTTCTGTCACTGGCTCCTGCTCCTTGGAACGCGGGAAGGTACGCCGTCACCAGGAAGTGCGCGCAGGGGCCGGATTCTTACCGCTGAGAAAGGCGTCGACCCCCGGTAGGCATGCGACAAGCACGTGGCGGCCGACGTTCAGGCAAGGGAGTTGGAGCTGGCTGGCTCGCTGATGACATTCGTGCCGGGGCCCAATGACACGGCCGGCCGGTCCCGATCAGCGAGGGGGACCTGAGCTAGGCCGTCCGCACGGCCTCCTCGGAGACGATCCGGTGTGCGCCCGCGTAGACGTTCATCGTCTGGCCGCGCAGGAAGCCGACCAGGGTCATGCCGGCCTCCTCGGCCAGGTCCGTGGCGAGGCTGCTGGGCGCGGAGACCGCCGCCAGCAGCGGCACCCCCGCCATCCACGCCTTCTGGGTCAGCTCGAAGCTGGCCCGGCCGGAGACCAGCAGCACGTGCCCGGCGAGCGGCAGCCGGTGTTCCCGCACCGCCCAGCCGATGACCTTGTCCACCGCGTTGTGCCGGCCGACGTCCTCGCGCAGCACCAGCAGCTCGCCTCCGGCCGTGAACAGGCCGGCGGCGTGCAGGCCACCGGTCCGGTCGAAGGCGCGCTGGGCCGCGCGTAGCCGGTCCGGCAGGGCGGCCAGCGTCGCCGTGGTCACGGCGAGGGTGTCGTCCCGTACGGCGAACCGCGACCGGGTGCGTACGGCGTCGATGCTCGCCTTGCCGCAGACCCCGCACGAGCTGGTGGTGTAGAAGTTGCGGGCCGGATCGGTGGTGGGCTCCGGCACGCCCGGGGCCAGCACCACGTCGACCACGTTGTAGGTGTTCGGCGTCTCCGCGCCGGCGCAGAGCTGCGCGGTGTGCACATCCTCAGCCGACCGGATCAGCCCCTCGGTGAGCAGGAACCCGATCGCCAGGTCCAGGTCGTCGCCCGGGGTACGCATGGTGACCGCCAGCGGCTTCCGTCGACCCGGGCCCGCCGGGCCGACCCGGATCTCCAGCGGCTCCTCCACCGCCAGGGTGTCCTGCCGCCGTACCCGGGCGCGCCCGTCGGCCGCCGCGTCGAGGTCGATCCGGAGCACGCTACGCCGGTCAGTCGCCCGTCCCATCCCGCCATCCTGCCCTGCGCCGCCGGCCGCCCGCACAGTGACGCCCGCCCGGGGCCTGGTGTAACCCGCACGGCTTGCGGCATCTTGGCCCTTCAACCGGCGCGGAGACACCAACTTGCCGCAAGTGGAGTGGATCTTGCGACCCCGCGCCGGCCACGCCGCCCGCGCCGGCCGCACCGGCCGGACCCGCGAGGGCTGGCGGGTGGCGGCGGCCCGGCGCGGATACCGTGGCCTGGTGACGTACGCGGCGGTGGTGCTCTCGGGTGGTGCGGCCCGGCGGATGGGTGGAGTGGACAAGCCAGGTCGCGCGGTCGGTGGTCGGCCGATGCTGCACCGGGTGTTGGCCGCGGTCGCCGACGCCACCCCACGGATCGTGGTCGGCCCGGCCGGTCCGGTCCCCGACGGCGTACGGGTGACCCGCGAGGAACCGCCCGGGGGCGGCCCGGTCGCCGCCACCGCGGCCGGCCTGGCGCTGCTCGACCCGGACACGACCACCGTCGCCCTGCTCGCCGGGGACCTGCCGCTGCTCACCCCGGCGGCGGTGGCCGACCTCCGGCGCGCGCTCGGGGGGCCGGGCGGCGGCCCGGCGAGCGGTCGGCACCGGCCGGCCGACGGTGCGGCGCGACTCGCCGCCGACGTCGCCTGCTACGTCGACGGGGACGGTCGCCGGCAGCAGCTCTGCGGAGTGTGGCGGGTCGCCGCACTGCGGGCCGCCGTCGACCGGCTGGCCGCCGAGCGGGGCGGCACGGTCGACGGGGCTCCGGTGCGTGGGCTGCTGGCCGGGGCGGACGTACGGGAGGTGTCCTGGTCCGGCTCGGGGCCGCCGCCCTGGTTCGACTGCGACACTGACGAGGACGTACGCCGGGCCGAGGAGTGGACACGATGACGGTGATGGACGACTGGGTCACGGCGGCCTGCGCCGAGCTGGGGCTCGACCCGGGTGAGGTGTCGGTGCCGGTCGTGCTCGACCTGGCCCGGGACGTCGCCCACCAGGTGCTACGTCCGGGTGCGCCGGTCACCGCGTACCTGTTGGGGGTGGCCGTGGGGCGGGGGGCCGACCCGGCCGCGGCGGCCGCCCGGCTCAGTGAGCTGGCCGGCACCTGGCCGGTCGAGCTGGGCGGGACCGCGCCGGCCGAGTAGCCCGTTTCCGGGCCGGTGTCCGATCCCGGTCCGGCGTGATTCGGTCTCCACCGTCCGTGGGTAGGGTGGCGATGACGGACGGAGACGATCATGACGGCAGACCACCCCTCGGCGCCGGCCGACGAGCCCGCCGGCCCGGCTTCGGAGCAGTACGAGTCGATCCTGCTCGACGAGCCGACCACGGCCGACCTCCGGGCCAAGGTGACCGAGGCCTGGCGGGAGTTCGCCCGTGCGCTGGCCGACCGGCTTCGCGCCCTGCCCGAGGGCACGCACCTGGAACTGACCCTCGACCCCACCGCCTCCGGCACCGGGGACGCCGTCTATTCGATCAGTGTGGACGTCGGCGGGGAGGGCCGGCTGTCGGCGCGGGCCGTCGGCAACGCCACGCTGCCACCGGGCTACCGGCTGGACCGGGCCGCCGTGGCCGACATGATCGCGCTCGGCTGGTCCCCGCCCGGCGTGGTGGAGGGTTCCGGCGAGCAGTTCGGCCTGGACTGCGCCGCCGGGGAGGCGACCCGGCTGGCCGCGGTGCTGTCCCGGACTCTGCGGGACGTCTACGGCGCCCCGCATCCCGCCTTCCTGGTCTATCTGGTGCAGGACACCGAGGGAGAGCCGCTGCCGGTGGAGCCGCTCGGCACCGCCCGCAGCGAGTTCGGCCCGGACCGGGAGGTGGCGGCCGACCTCGATGAGGCGCTGGCCACCGCCGCGACCGCCCAGACCGGTGACAGCGACGTGCTCGCGCTGGAGGAGCGGGTGCGTACGGTCGTCTCCACGATGCTGCGCTCCAAGTCCGACCAGTTGCAGGTCGACTCGGACGGGGACATCAACATCCGCGCCGGCTCGGCGATGGTCTTCGTCCGGGTACGCGACAACCCGCCCCTGGTCGATGTCTTCTCCCCGGTGCTCACCGAGGTCGAGCCGACGGAGCGGCTCTACGTCAAGCTCTCCGAGCTGACGAACCGGATGCCGATCGGCCGCCTCTACTGCGCGGACGACACGGTCTGGGCCTCGATCCCGGTCTTCGGCCGTAACTTCCAGCCGACCCACCTGATGCTCGCCGTGCAGGTGATGACCGGGCTGGCCGACGAGTTGGACGACCGGCTGCACGGCGAGTTCGGCGGCAAGCGCTTCTTCGGCGAGGGCGACAAGGCCTCCCCCCGCGAGCAACCGGAACACCGCACCGGCATGTATCTCTGACCACCCGGTCGCTGAAGCGACAACTTCGGGGAAAGTGCGGCCTCCAGACATGAAGTGGCCACCCTTTCCCCGAAGTTGCGCGGTGCTCGGGGGCGGAACTCGGGGCGGAACTCGCGGCGGGTCGCGTGCGGTAGCGGGCTACGGGAGGTCGAGGAGGGTCTTGCCGACTGTGGCGCGGGACTCGATGGCGGCGTGCGCGTCGGCGGCCCGGTCCAGCGGAAAGCGCTGCCCGATCAACGGGCGTAGCCGCCCGGCCGCCGCCTCGGCGAGCGCCCGCTCGGTGAACGCCCGCAGTTCGGCCGGCGCGGCGGACGGCCGGAGCAGGGCCACCTCGCGCTCCGCGGCGAGGCCGGTGGGCAGGTCGGCCCAGGCACCGCTGGCCAGCCCGAAGCTGAGCATCCGCCCGCCCGGGGCGAGCAGGTCGAAGGCGTCGCGGGCGAGCTGGCCGCCCACCCCGTCGAAGACCACGTCCACCCCGCCGGTGGCCGCGCGTACCCGGTCGGGCCAGTCCGGCTGTCGGTAGTCCACCACCGTGTCGAGACCACGGTCGCGGAGCAGGGCCACCTTCCGAGCGCCTCCGGCGGCGGCCACGACCCGCGCGCCCGCGGCCTCGGCGAGCTGCGTCAGCAGGCTGCCCACCCCGCCCGCCGCCGCCTCGACCAGCACCCGCTCGCCACGGCGCAGCCGGGCCGCGTGCACCAGCATGACGGCCGTACGACCATCGGCGAGCAGCGCCACGGCCTGGTCCAGCGGCAGCCCGGTTGGCACCTCGTACGGCGCGTCCCGGTCCACCGCCACGCGCTCGGCGTAGCCGCCGGAGCCGCCCGTGCCGCTCACCACCCGCCTTCCCACGAGCGCCGGGTCGACGCCGGCGCCGACCTCGGTGATCACCCCGCCGACGCCGTTGCCCGGGATCAGCGGCGGCGAGCCGGTGAACGGCCCGAACCCGGTAGACCGGAACATGGTCTCCACGAAGGTGATGTTGGCGTGCGCGACCTCGATCAGCACCTGACCCGGCCCGGGCACCGGATCGGGCGCTGGCCCCGGCACCAGCACCTCCGGACCGCCGAACTCCCGTAACCACACCGCGCGCATACCCGCCCCTTCCGACAGCCGGCTACCAGCCAACAACCTCAACGGGGGTTGAGGTCAACGGGTCAGGAGCCGGAGGGGCCGACGCCGGGGGACTCGACCAGCCGGGAGAGGACGATGGTGCTGCGCGACGAGGTGACGAAGGATTCCGCCCGCAGCCGCTCCAGCGCCTCCTCCAGGTGGGCGATGTCGGCGGCCCGCAGGTGCACCAGCGCGTCCGCCTCCCCGGAGACGGTGTACGCGCCGACCACCTCGGGGTGCCGGCGGGCGGCGGCCCCGATCTGCGCCGGGGTGGTCCGGCCGGCGCAGAACAGTTCGACGAACGCCTCCGTGGTCCAACCGACGGCGGCCGGGTCGACGACCGCGGTGAAGCCCCGGATGACCCCTGCGGATCGGAGTCGGTCGACGCGCCGCTTGACCGCCGGGGCGGAGAGTGACACCCGGGCGCCGATGTCCGCGTATGAGGCACGGGCATCTGCGACAAGCAACGCAATGATTCGCTGGTCGACTGCGTCTATCTGCAACGTTCCGCCTCTGGGAAGCAATGGTTGTGGCTGTTACCAAAGTTGGAGCGTACCTACTCTTGGTGACCGTGAACCAGCAGCGAGTCCCGCGAAAGCGGACATATCTCATGTGCTCGCCCGAGCACTTCGCGGTCGAGTACGCGATCAACCCGTGGATGGACGTGACCACGCCGGTCGACGCGGAACTGGCGGTCAAGCAGTGGGACCGCCTCCGGGAGACCCTCGTCGGCCTCGGCCACGAGGTGCATCTGCTCGCGCCCGAGCGTGGCCTGCCGGACATGGTCTTCGCGGCCAACGGCGCCTTCGTGGTGGACGGCACGGTTTACGGCGCCCAGTTCAAGCACGAGCAGCGGACCGCGGAGGCTGCCGCACACCGGGCGTTCTACGAGAAGAACGGCTGGCGGTTCATCGCGCCGAGCGAGACGAACGAGGGCGAGGGCGACTTCGCCTACCTGCCGGACGCGCACGGCGGCCTGATCCTCGCCGGGCACGGCTTCCGTACCGAGCTGGCGGCGCACGCCGAGGCCCAGGAGGCGCTGGGCCGGCCGGTGGTCTCGCTGCACCTGGTCGACCCGCGCTTCTACCACCTGGACGTGGCGCTTGCCTCGATCGACGACGAGAACATCGTCTACTACCCGGGTGCCTTCTCGGCGGCCAGCCAGAAGGTCCTCGCCCAGCTCTTCCCGGACGCGGTGCTCGCCGACGACTCCGACGCCCTGGCCTTCGGCCTGAACCTGGTCAGCGACGGGCGCAACGTCGTACTGAACAGCGAGGCGACCCGGCTGGCCGGCAGGCTCAAGGCGGCCGGGTACACCCCCGTCCCGGTCGAGCTGGCCGAGCTGAAGAAGGGCGGCGGCAGCGTCAAGTGCTGCATCGCCGAGCTGCGCCACTGACGCGCGTCCCGCGCCGAGTGCGGAAACGGGCGGCCTCCGGCGGGGAGGCCGCCCGTTCGGCGTACGCGGGGAGAGTCAGCCGAGCGTGGCCAGTTCGGTCACCGCTACGTTCGACAGCATCCGGCCGTCGAGCTGGACCCGTCGCAGGTACCACTTCTGCTGCGGGGTACGCGGCTGGTTGAACTGCCAGGCCCCACGCGGGCTGTCGATCTGCCCGATCTTGCCGAGCGCCAGGTTGACCTGCTGCGGGTTCGGTTCCGCACCGGCCAGCCGGATCGCCTTGTCCAGCACCTGCGCGGCGTCGTACGAGGCCATCGCGTAGGTGGTCGGGGGGGCGTTGTGCGTCTTCCGGTACGCCGAGGCGAAGACCCGGTTGGCGCTGTTGTTGAGGTCGGCCGAGTAGTTCAGCGCGGTCTCGATGCCGTACCGCTCGATCTGCGCCCGCAGCTCGCCCCCCTCCCCGTCGTCGAGCTGGCCCAGCACGGTGCCCTCGGTGAGGAAGCCGGGCGCGTAGATCGGGCCCTTGTAACCCTCGTCGTAGAGCTGCTTGATGAAGCTCACCGCGGCAGCGCCGGTGTAGTGGCAGAAGACCGCGTCCGGCTTCCCGCGCAGCGCCTTGTGGATCGCGGAGGAGTACGTGCCCTTGCCCGGGTTGGGCAGGTCGGGGGTGTAGACCGGATCCTCGATCCGGCGGCCGCCCTGCTCGTAGCCGCGACGCAGGCCCGCGATGACGTCGAGGCTGCTCGTGCCCTGCGGAGCGAAGACGGCGATCTTGCTGGCCGGGTCGTTCAGCGTCTGGCGCAGGTACTGCCCGAGCGCCAGCCCCGGCTCGTTGAGCACGTACGACGTGCGCCAGATGTAGACGACGCTCTGCAGGCTGACCGGGGAGGCGTTGGAGCCGATCAGCGGAACCCGCGCCTGCTCGACGGCGGCCCGGATGCCGGACATGACGGTGGAGCTGACCACGCCGGTGAGCGCCAGCACGCCCTCCTTCAGGAGCCGGTCGACGGCGGCCCGGCCGGTCTTGGCGCTGTCGCCCTCCTCGGCCGTGATCAGGGTGACCGGGTGACCGCCGAGCTGCTGGTCGTTGAGGCTGAGGAAGAGCCGGAACCCGTTGGCCATGTCGTCGCCGATGGTCTTGTTCGGGCCGCTCGCCGGCACGATGAGGCCGATCTTGATTGGGCTGCCCGGACGGTTGGTGCCCTGGGAGTCGGAGCCGCAGCCCGCCGCCAGGCCGGTGGTACCCAGTGCGGCCAACAGCTGAAGGGCCCGCCTGCGGTTCATCTGCGACACCGATTTCCTCCCAGAAAGGGCTGCCAGGGCGTACGCCCCTCCGGCGTTCTACCTGCTCGGCGTTGCTGCGTCAATGCCCGGAAGATCATCGTGCAGGGACCGCAACGCACCGACCACCTGGGGCCACGCCGCCGAGTCGGGGTCGATGAGTCCGAAGTGCTCGCACTCGGGCAGTTCGACAAGGGTGGCGGGGCTGCCGGCGGCCCGGGCCGCGGCGACCCAGGAGCGGCTCATCGCGACCGGAACCTGACGGTCGAGGGCGCCGTGCATGACCACTGTCCGTGCCCGGATCGGCACCAGTGCCGACGGGTCGGCGGCCGCGTACCGGTCGGGGACCTCGTCCGGGCCGCCGCCGAGCAGCGCGGCCACCGCGCCCTCGTCCAGGTCCAGCCGGTACGCCTCGGCCAGGTCGGCGACCGGCGCCAGCGCGAGCACGCCCCCGACGGTGGCCGGGGCGTGCGCGCCCACGTAGAGCGCCAGGTGCCCGCCCGCCGAGTGCCCGACCAGGATCGGTGGGGCGGGTGCCACCAGGCCGGGCAGCGCGGCGGCGGCCAGCCCGGGCAGCGCCGCCACCCCGGCCAGCACGTCGGTGAGGGTGGTCGGCCAGCCCCCGTCGGGCTGGCCGGTGCGCCGGTATTCGAGCTGGGCGACCGGGTGGCCGAGCGCCGCCAGCGCGGTGGCCATCGGGCCGGTGTGGGTGCGGTCGTACTCGGCTCGCCAGAAGCCGCCGTGCACCACGACCACCAGCCGCCGGGCCGGTCCGCCGCCGACCGGGCGGCGCAGGTCGGCGAGCTGCTCCGGGTGGTCGCCGTAGGCGACCGTCACGTCGGGCGGTGGGGCCGGCCGGGTCAGTACGGCGCGTGGGTCTGCGGACATGACGGGGACGGTAGCGTGCTCCGGCCGGACGGTTCGTGCCCAGGAGCCGGTCCCGGGTCGTGCGGGTGGCGGCGGCTGGGTAAAGATGGGTGTCATGACCGAAGCGCATTCCGCCGGACAGCACGACGAACAGGACAACGACGGCATCCCCGGCGCCGTGGTGGTGGTCGGGCCGGATGGCCGGCCGGTCGGCACGGTGCTGACCGAGGAGGGGCAGGGCGAGGACCCGACCCGGCTGGTGGAGCAGCCGGCCAAGGTGATGCGGATCGGCAGCATGATCAAACAGCTGCTGGAGGAGGTCAAGGCGGCCCCCCTCGACGACGCCAGCCGGCACCGGATGCGGGAGATCCACGAGCGGTCGATCGTCGAGCTGAAGGAGGGGCTCGCTCCCGAGCTGCGTGCGGAGCTGGAGCGGATCTCGCTGCCCTTCACCGAGGACAAGGCGCCCAGCGAGAGCGAGCTGCGGATCGCCCACGCGCAGCTCGTCGGCTGGCTGGAGGGGCTGTTCCACGGCATCCAGGCCGCCCTGGTCGCCCAGCAGATGGCCGCCCGGGTCCAGCTGGAGCAGATGCGTTCCGGCCGCGCCGCGCTGCCCAGCGGCCCCGGCGGGGCGGTCCCCGGAATGCCGGGCATGCCGCCGGCCAACGAGGGGCACGCCCCGGGCCAGTACCTCTGACGGCCCGGGGCGCGCCCGCGCCCCGGCCCGCGACGGCTCCGGCTCGCCACGACGACGACTTCAGTTCGGCGCGTCTGACGCCGCGCGGCGACCTGGCGCCGTCGCTGGAGCCGTCGCGCTCAGGCCACCCCGAAGATCTGCTCCAGGTACGCCGCCACACCGTCCTCGGCGTTCGACCCGGTCACCTCGTCGGCGATCTCCAGCACGGCCGGGTGCGCGTTGGCGACCGCCACCGCCCGCCCGGCCCAGGTCAGCATCGGCACGTCGTTCGGCATGTCCCCGAACGCCAGCACCTCCCGCTCGTCGATCCCGAACCGGGCGGCGTACCAGGCCAGGCCCGCCGCCTTGGTCACCCCGGCGGCGGAGATCTCCACCAGCCCGCTGTACGAGGAGTGGGTCGCCTCGGCCAGCCCCTCCAGCGCCCCGGCCACCACCCGCACGAACGCGTCCGGGTCCTGCTCGCCGGCCCGCGCCAGCAGCTTCACCGCCGGGACGGCCAGTAGTTCCTCCGGCGACTCGATGGCGCGGATCGCGTCGGTGTCGGCGTCCCAGCGCAGCGGGTAGTGCGCCTCGTGCCGCATCTGCCGGCTGTCACCGATCTCCACCGCGAAGCTCACCCCCGGCACCTGGGCCCGCAGCCGCCGGGCCACCTCGGCGAGCAGTTCGGGGGCGAGCGGGTCGGCCCGGAGCACCTCGTCGGCGACCGGGTCGTACACCACCGCCCCGTTGGCGCAGATCGCCGGCAGCGGCTCGGCGAGCTGGTCGTACACGAGCTGGAGCCAGCGGATCGGACGGCCGGTGACCAGCACGACCGGCGTGCCCGCCGCGGAGATCCGGGACAGCACCCCGGCGGTGCGCGGGCTCAGCGTCCGGTCGTCCCGGAGCAGCGTGCCGTCGATGTCGGTGGCGATCAGCCGAGGTGTCTCTCCCATCATCGGGAGAGTAGTCGGTCCAGATAGATCGCGACTCCGTCGTCGTCGTTGCGCAGGGTGATCTCGTCGGCCGCCGCGCGGACCTCCGGATGGGCGTTGGCCACGGCCACCCGCGCCCAGCCGGCCCAGCCGAACATCGGCAGGTCGTTCGGCTGGTCCCCAAAGACCAGCACCTCAGCCGGGTCGACGCCGAGCCGCTCGGCCACCACGCTGAGCCCGGTGGACTTGTCCACCCCGGGTGGGCAGATCTCGATGAAGCCCAGGCCGGCCTGGGTGAGCGTGGCCAGCTCCGGCGGGACGATCCGCCGGGCCGCCGCGAGCAGCTCGTCCACGTGATGATCGGCGGTCCGGGCGAACGCCTTGATCACATCGCCGGAGAGGCACTCCTCGCGGCTGCGTGCCTCGAACCGGTCCGGGTACGGCCAGCTCGGGTGGTAGTCGCCCCAGAGCGGCGCGTCGTGCTCGTCGGACGCCTCCACCATCACGGTCAGCGGGCCGACCACGGCCTCCAGGTCGACGAGCAGCCGGGCGAGCGCCGGTCCGGGGAGCCGCTCGTCGCGCAGCAACAGCGGTCCCGCCGGGTCGCTCTGGTCGACCACCCGTCCCCCGCCGGCCATCACCAGGAAGTCGGCGGCGCGGATGTCGTTGCGGGTCAGTTCGGTCAGGCGTGGTCCGCGGCCGGTCGCGCCGACCACCGGGATCCCCGCGGCCCGCACCCGGTCGAGCACCTGGTGGGTGAACGCCGAGACGGTCTCGTCGCTGCGGACGAGCGTGCCGTCGAGGTCGGTGGCGATCAGCTTGGGCAGGCCCGGGCGGGTCATGTTTCCTCCTTCGCCCGCCGCCGTCGCGCCAGCCGTCCAGGTCGTCGGTGCCTCGGCCCACGACCGGCGGGCCGCAACCGTATCTCGCGGAACAGGTCGCAACCATGGCTTTTCGGCGAATCGGACCCCAACCCGTGGCGGCGGCCCGGTGACCGGCCGCGCCTCGGCTCAGCGCGGCGGTTCGGGCCGGGCGAACGGCACGGTGGGCTCGACCGTCAGGTCGGCCGGGCCGGCCGGCAGCTCGTCCTCAACCGCCCGGCGCCGGCCCCAGCCCGTCCGGATACGGCCCGGCGGCGACTCCTCGGCCCCGCTGTCCGGATCGGTCAGCTCGCCGCCTTCCCGGCCGGACAGGTAGAGGGCACCCGCGATCAGCACGGTGGCCACGAACGCGGTGACCAGGCCGCGCCCATGCTCGACCCGGAACCCCTGCTCGGGCGAGAAGAAGAGGATGCGTTGACTCGAGTCGTCCAGGGAGAACGCCGTGGCGGTCAGCACGGCCAGCACCGCCGCCGCGAGGCCGAGGCCGGCCACCCGGGCGTTCTGTCGCACCGGGCCGGTGCCGCGCAGGGCGAGCGCGACCGCGCAGGCCAGGCCGAGCAGTCCCACCAGGTAGGCGACCCCGAAGCCGCCCATGTCCGTCACCCCGCTCGGCACCCGGACCGTGGCGATCTCCTCGGGGCCGGCGTTCGGGACCATCATCACCAGCCACTCACCGACCAGCGAGCCGACCGCGGCCACCGCGCCGAGGCCGGTGAGCAGCGGCGGCAGCCGGCGGTCCCGCCTCAGTCCGGCCAGCGAGCGGCCGACCCGGCCGGGCGGGGCGGGTTCCGTGTCACCCCACTCCACGACGGTCATGCCGTCGGACCGGCTGTCCTGGCTGGGAATGGGGAGATCCTGGGACATCGGCCACCCTTCCGCTCCGCGCGGGCCTGGCTCGAATCATGGCACAGCCGGCACCCGGCGACAGGGGACGGCGAGCCGGCCGGGTCGCTCGGCCACGGCTGTCGGGCTGTGTTCGGCTCGCCACGGGCGGTGCGCGAACGTCCGGTTTCGGTTAGCGTCGGTGGCATGCCTATCCGTACCGCATCCGCACGTTGGCAAGGCGATCTCACCGGCGGCACCGGCACGGTCCGCACCGGTAAGGGCGGCCTGACCGGCAACTACTCGTTCAAGTCGCGCTTCGAGGAGGGCGAGGGGACCAACCCCGAGGAGCTGATCGGCGCGGCACACGCCGGCTGCTTCTCGATGGCCCTCTCCAAGCAGCTCGCCGACGCGGGCGCGACCGACACCTCGGTGGACACCACCGCCAAGGTGCACTTCGACAAGACCGACGCGGGCATGACCGTGACCCGGATCGACCTGGAGACCGTCGGCCAGGTCCCGGGCATGGACGAGGCCCAGTTCACCAAGCTGGCCGAGGCGGCCAAGGAGGGCTGCCCCATCTCGCGGCTGCTCTCCCCGGGCGCGCAGATCACGCTGACCGCCCGTCTCGCCTGATCAACTCCTGGCCCGACCCGCGCCACGCGACCGGGTACGCCCGGGGCGGACGTCGCGCCCGAACCGGACGGCTGGTCGGGTGGCGGCGGGTCGGGGAGGATGGGCGGCGTGGCCGTGGAAATGAGCCGGGAGCGGTTCGAGGAACTCGTCGGTGAGGCTCTCGACGAGGTGCCCGAGGAGCTGCTCGGGCTGATGAGCAATGTGGTCATCCTGGTCGAGGACGACCCACCGCCGGGCGAGGACCTGCTCGGGCTCTACGAGGGGCACGCCCTCACCGAGCGGGGCTGGGACTACTCCGGCGTCCTGCCGGACCGCATCCTTATCTATCGTCGGCCGATCCTGCGGATCTGCGACACGGAGGACGACGTCGTCGACGAGGTCGCGGTGACCGTGGTGCACGAGATCGCCCACCATTTCGGCATCGACGACGAGCGGTTGCACGCCCTCGGCTGGGGCTGACCCGCCCTGCACGCGGCCGCCCCTCCGCGCGGTCGGTCCCCGGCATTGCGGGGGTCCCTTAGCCTCCTGGACAGGCGCACCCCGATGCAGGAGGAGACCCATGCGAAGCGCGCTGTTCTCCGCGGAGAACCTGGAAAAGGAGTCCCAGCAGCCGGGTATGCGGCTGCAGAACTCCAAGATGTTGAAGATCGAGCTGAACGGCGAGGCGATGGCCCGGGTCGGGTCCATGGTCGCGTACCAGGGGCAGGTGCATTTCCAGGCGCTCGGCTCCGGCGGTATCGGCAAGTATCTCAAGCAGCGGCTCACCGGCGAAGGTGTCCCGCTGATGAAGGTCAGCGGCCGCGGCGACGTCTTCCTCGCCGACTTCGCCAAGGACGTGCACATCATCGACATGGAGCCCGGTGACGCCCTGTCGATCAACGGATCGAGCGTCCTCGCCTTCGACTCCACGCTGAGCTATGAGATCAAGATGGTCAGCGGCATGGGCTTCGCCTCCTCCGGGCTGTTCAACTGCGTCTTCACCGGCCACGGCCGGATCGCCATCACCACCGACGGCGCCCCGGTGGTGCTCAACGTGGACGCCCCGACGTACGTCGACCCGCAGGCGGCTGTCTGCTGGTCGGCCAGCCTCCAGACCGGCTACCACCGGGCCGACCAGCTCGGCCTCGGCACGCTGATCGGCCGGACCACCGGTGAGGCGTTCACGATGAGCTTCGCCGGCCAGGGCTTCGTGGTGGTCCAGCCGTCCGAGGAGCGGCCGGGGCACCGCAGCGGCAACCAGCAGCAGGAACAGGGCGGCCTGCTCGGCGGCCTGCTGCAGTGACCGTCCGCGGGGCGGGGCGTCCGCCCGGGCGTCCCGCGCCGCGTCAGCTCAGCTCGCCGGCGCGCAGCCGGGCCAGCCACGCCGCCGCGTCGGCATAGTCGACATCGGAAAGACCGGCCGGAGCGGGGACCGGCCGCTCGCTCGCCGCCGGGCTCCAGCGGTGCCGGGGGTACGACCCGAGGAAGCGTACGCCGGCGCAGACCCGGCGCAGCCCCTGCAACGCCTCACCGAGGCGTACGTCGGCGACGTGCCCGGTGCAGTCCAGGAAGAAGACGTACCGGCCGAGCGCCTCGCCCGTCGGGCGGGACTCGATCCGGGTCAGGTTCACCCCGCGTACGGCCAGCTCCATGAGCACCGAGAGCAGCGCGCCCACCCGGTCGTGGGCGATGTAGATCGCCAGCGACGTGACGTCGTCGCCGGTGGGCGGCGGGGGCGGCCCGGGGCGGGACATCAGCGCGAACCGGGTCACCGCGTCCGGGTGATCAGCGATCTTGTCGGCGAGCACGGTCAGCCGGTGCCGGGTCGCGCCGATCGGGGCGCAGATGGCGGCGTCGTACTCGCCCGTCGCCGCGCCGGCGGCGGCGGCGCCGTTGGACAGGACGTCGACCACGGTCGCCTCGGGCAGGTGGTCGCGCAGCCAACCCCGGCACTGGGTGGACGCCTGCGGGTGCGCGGCCACGCTCCGCACCTCGGCCAGGGAACCGCCGGGGCGGGTCGCGAGTACGAACTCCACCGGCAGGATCACCTCTCGGGTGATCACCAGCGGATCTCCCTCGGCCAGCTCGTCGAGGGTCACCCCGACCGCGCCGCCGATCGAGTTCTCCAGCGGCACCAGGGCCGCGTCCGCCTCCCCGGCCCGTACGACGTCCAGCGCCTCGCCGACGCTGCGGGCCGGCTCCCGGCTGCCCCGTTCGGCGGCGGGGAGGGTACGCAGCGCCTGCTCGGCGAAGGTGCCCTCGGGGCCCAGGTAGACGAAGCGGGTCGGCGGTGTTCCCGGCATGCCGACCAGCCTACGCACCCGGTACGCCCCCGCAGGCCAAGGCCCGGATGCCGGGTGGGCCGGCAGCGCGTACCTCGGCGGAGCAGACGTCGGTCCCGGCGGTCACCAGCTCCAGGGTGGTCGGCTTCCCCTGGGTGACCGCCTGGAGTTCCTCGTGCCCGGCAACCGCCAGCACGGTGTACTGCCAGTCCTCGACGCAGAGCGGCCCCTGGCGGACCGTGACCCGGACGTCCCGGGGCAACACCCGCGCGCCACCGCGCAGCAACGCGATCACCCGGTCGCCGGTCGGGCCCGACCCGCAGGGCGTGGCGCTCGGGTCGGGGCTGGGGCTACGGGGCTGCGCGTCCGGCATGTCCGGAGCGGTCGGCGTCGCGCTCGGCGTCGGCGTGGACGTGGCGGTGGGGGTGACCGTCGGGCGGGCCTGTTGATTCAGCTCGGGCGGAGCGCCGCAGGCGGCGAGGGACAGCAGCGTGACCAGTGCCGCCGCGACGGCCCGTGGGGTACGCGACGCCGCCGGAGGGCTCGCCTGCCGGCGGGGGGTGGGGCAGGGTGGGGTGGGTGGCACGGTTCGTTCCTCGGGCATCGAGGGGCGTCATCTCGGCCGGTCGGCCGAGCCCATCGTAGGAGGATCACCTGATCAGGTGAAGGTCACTGGTGTACCCGGTGCCCGGCCCGCTCCAGCGCGCTCGTCGCCTCGGTGAGCCGCACC
Source organism: Micromonospora eburnea (assembly GCF_900090225.1). Classification (NCBI taxonomy): domain Bacteria; kingdom Bacillati; phylum Actinomycetota; class Actinomycetes; order Micromonosporales; family Micromonosporaceae; genus Micromonospora; species Micromonospora eburnea. The sequence continues at coordinate 6,993,281 of NZ_FMHY01000002.1, read as the reverse complement.
GCCGGAACCAACACGTGGTCGGTGTCGTACGTGGAGCACGCCACCACGTTCACCCGTGCCCGGTCCAGCGGGTCGACCAGCGCGGCGAGGGTGCCGGTGAGCGGCCCGTCCAGCGGGCCGACGATACGCAGGCAGCGCCACCGGGTCTCGACGACCGCCTGCTCCGGCGCCCGGCCGGTCGGGCAGATCAGGGAGATTCCGTCGGCGGTCCAGCTCACCGTCACGACGTCCCCGTCGCCCAGTTCGCTCCAGGTGCGCGACGGCAGGGTGGAGCCGGCCGGCAGGCGGCACACGGCGTACTCGCCGGGCAGCAGGGCGACATCGAGCATGAGGGCCACCATACGGCCTCGATGAGGGCCGGCCCCAGCATCGCCGGTGCGGCGCGGGGAACCTGTTTTCGCAGGTCAGACCTTGGCGAAGAAGGTGAGGGAGCCAGCCACCTCGCCGTTGGCCAGCACCGGGGTGGAGATGGCGTCGACGGTGGTGCCGGCGTCGGTGCCGGGCCCCTGGACCCGGAGCAGGCCGCGGGCCAGCCGCCCGGAGTGCAGGGCGAGCAGTGGCGGGATCTTGTCGGCGTCCTGCTCGGTCAGCTCGTTCGGCACGGCGGTGAAGTCGACCAGGCGCAGGCCGCCCGCCAGCAGCGGCTGCCCGATCACGTCCTCGGGTGTGCCGAGGCGGAGCAGCTCGCTGCCCGACGAGGAGATCGCCACCACGGTGGTGTCGGCGTCGAGCAGCAGGCAGGGCTCGGCCGCTCGCTGGACCGCGTCGGACCACTGCCCGACGTTGTCGGACTCCTGCTCGGTCGGCGTCCCCGGCGCGGGCACGAAGACTTCCGAGAGCGAGAGTTCGACGTGGGCCACCGCGCCTCCTATGTACACCGACGGTCCGTCCACGCTAGCCGGTCGGCACGACGACCGCGCGACCGCGCTGGGCCACCGGCCGCCCGTGTTGCTCCGGCTGCCCGAGCGCGGTGACGGGCCGCGGGGACAGGCGCCGGAGCGACGGGTGCCCGGTGTCGGGCGGTCGGCGACGGCGCGGGCCGACGGAACCACCGGAGGCGGAACCGGGGGCGCGTGCGTCCCCGCAGACGTTACCGGCGAGCGGCCCGCTTGTCAGCGGCCGTTCGGCCCTCCTCGTACCACCGGTAGTCGGCTGCTGGACGGTACGTGCCGTTGAACCAGGTGGAGGGGTGCTGGGCGACCTGGGAGAGCTTCTCGGCGGTGGCCGGGCTGATCCGGTTGCCGCCCGCCACGAGCAGCCGGTCCAGCTCCCGGTGGGTGGCCATGAGGCAGTCCTTGGGCAGGCCGTAGACGCTGATGACCCCGGAACCGACGAAGGTCAGCACCGGGGTGACCGGGATCGGCAGGCCGACCGCCTCGGAGAGGGCCTTGCTGGCCCGCTTGGCGTCCCGGCGCGCCTCGGTCACATAGGGCGGACGCTTGCCGTTGATCTGCACCACGTCGCCGGCGACGAGCACCCGGGCGCGGCCGTGGTCGGCGACGGTGATCGCGAAGAGCCCGCTCGGCCCGATGGCGAGGAACCCGGCCCGGTCGTCCTGGCCGCGGTCGAGGAGGACGTCGGAGACGTCCGTCCGGGGCCACTCCACGACGTGCCAGGCGGGACCGAGGTGGTCGAGTTGGCCGAGCGCGCGGGCTCCGGCCGCCTCCAGCCGGCGGGCACCCCGCTCGGCCCGGCGGCGGCGGGCCCACTCCAGGGGTGTCGGGCGGGCCGGGTCGAGCACCGAGGTGGAGTCGACCCGGGGCTGCGGCACCGTGACCGGTGGCAGGGCTCGGGTCGGCACGGCTCGACGAGCGGGTGAGACAGTCATCGCGACCTCCGGCAAAAGGTCTCTCGAAGTTATGTCTCCACTACCCTACGTTGCGCACCCCGGTGGTCGGCAAGTTGGGGCGCCGGAATGAGTGCGGATGAATGCCATATTCATTCACACTTCTTTTCCCGGATGCCGTCCCCACCTCGTCCTACGCTGCGAGGGTGACCCACTATGTGGACAGCGAGGTCGCCCGGCTCGGCACGGTGCTGCTGCACCGCCCCGGCCCGGAACTGGCCCGCCTCACCCCACGCAACAACGACGCGTTGCTCTTCGACGCTATCCCATGGGTGGGCCGGGCGCAGGAGGAGCACGACGCCTTCGCCGCCGCCCTGCGCTCCCACGGGGTGGAGGTGCTCTACCTGGCCACCCTGCTGGCCGAGACGCTCGCCGTGCCGGACGCCCGGGCCGAGCTGACCGAAGCCGTGCTGCGTTCGCCCCGGCTGGGCGACACACTGCGCCGACGGGTCGCCGACCACCTCGGTTACCTCGACCCGGCGGCCCTGGCCGACGTGTTCATCGCCGGACTCGCCCACGAGGAACTGCGGGTCGGCCCCGACCGGCCGGGCGGCCTGGTCTGGACCCTGATGGACCGGCACGACTTCGTCGTCGCCCCGCTGCCCAACCTGCTGTTCACCCGGGACTCCTCGGTCTGGATCTCCGACCGGGTCGGGGTGACCAGCCTGGCCATGCCGGCCCGGCGGCGGGAGACCACGCTGACCCACGCCATCTACCGCCACCACCCGCGCTTCGCCGGTACGGAGTTCGTCTACCACCCGGAGCTGGAGCACCTGGAGGGCGGCGACGTGCTGCTGCTCGCACCCGGGGTGCTCGCCGTCGGGGTGGGCGAGCGGACCACGCCGGCCGGAGCGGAGCGACTCGCCCGGCAGGTCTTCGCCGCCGGCCTGGCGCACACCATCCTGGTGGTGCCGATCGCCCAGGAACGGGCCACCATGCACCTGGACACGGTCTGCACCATGGTCGACGTGGACGCCGTGCTGATGTACCCCAACATCGCCAGCGAGCTGTCGGCGTACACGGTCATCGCCGGGGTGGACGGCGACGAGCCGCGCGTCGACGGCCCAGCGCCGTTCCTGCGCGCCGCCGCCGATGCGATGGACCTCGACCAGCTCCGGGTGATCGACACCGGCCTCGACCCGGTCACCGCCGAACGGGAGCAGTGGGACGACGGCAACAACACCCTCGCCCTGGCGCCCCGGCTCTGCGTTGGCTACGAGCGGAACGTGGAGACCAATGCCCAGCTGGAACGGGCCGGCATCGAGGTGATCGCCATCGCCGGCTCGGAGCTGGGCTCCGGTCGGGGCGGGCCGCGTTGCATGTCCTGCCCACTGCTCCGCGAACCCCTGCGCCGCTGAACGGAAGGGCCCCTCCGTCCGGCTCAGCGCAGGGTGAGCTGGCGGCCGAGGAGACCCTGACGGGCCCGGCGCCCGGCGGCGTCGAGCGGCGCCCGCTCCGCCAGCGCCTCGGCGTACCGCTTGGTGAACTCGGCCACCGGCTCCTCCCAGTCGGCGGCCGGGACCTCCTCGGGCAGGTCCCAGACCGGCACCAGGCGGCCGTGCGCCCGGAACATGCCGGCGAAGCGGGTGTTGTCGCCGAGGGGGAGCGTGCCGGCCACGCTCAGCCGGGACAGCGCGTCGAGCGCCGTGTCCTCGTCGTCCGGCAGCACCCAGCGCACGTGCGCCTTCTCCGGCACCTGGCACCAGTACGCGGCCCGGGCCGCCGCCAGCTTCACGGTCGGGTAGACCGCCGCGTTGGCCCGCTCCAGCGATGCCTGCACGTTCGGGTTCTCGGTCGCCCCCGGGTCGAGCCAGAACTCGAACCCGTCATGCATGCTGATCTCCAGCGGGCCGTCCATCAGGATGTCCTGCAGGCGAGGCCCCGGGCCGGGCAGCGGTGGCACCGCCACCTGGCCGCCCGGCTCGGTACGCAGGGCGCAGAGCAGCGCGTCCGCCAGGTCCCGGGAGACGTCACCGGACTGCTGGTGCCGCTGCAGTCCGACGAAGATCCGCCCGTCCGGCTTGGTCATCGCCGGGGCGGCCATCGGCAGCACAGTGGCCAGGGTGACCGGCCGCTCGCCGTACTCCTCCACCAGTTCGGGAGTCAGCCGCAGCGGCGCGGTGGCGGCCGGAACCAGCTCGCGCAGCGCGATCCACTCCGGCTCGTCAACCAGCCCGTCGAACGGTCGGGGCACGAAGACGTCGCGCACCTTCTCCCGCTTCGGGGTCACCTCGGCGGTGGCCCGCTGGGCCTTCCGACGCTTGCTCATGCAGGCACCTCGCTGCGCTCGCTCATGCGGCCACCGAGCGGAGCGAGGCGGCCACATGAGCCGCTACGGCACTGCGCCGGATGATTCGCTCGCTGCGCTCGCTCATGGCGACACAGCCTAGATGCCGCGCCGGACCGGCGTGGGCAGGACCCGCCTTCCAGCTTGCTCAGCCGGCGATGACCAGGTCAGGCCGGGTCAGGCCGGCCGGATCGAATTCGGCCCAGACACTCTGGCCGAGGCCGTCCCGCTCGACTCCCCAGCGGCTGGCGAGGCCGGCGACGATGTGCAGCCCGCGTCCGTCGATCGCTTCCGGGGCCGACGGACGCATCAGCGGACCCGACGCGGAGCCACCGTCGGTGACCCGGAGCTGGACGCGCTGCCCCTCTGCCGCCGGGCGCAGCCGCCAGGCCACCCGGACCACTCCGCCGGGCAGGGGGTCGGCGTGGCGTACGGCGTTGCCGACCAACTCGGCGAGGACCGCGACGAGGTCCGCCAGCAGGGCCGGGGGTACGACGTCTGCCAGCTCGTCGGCGAGCCGGTGCCGAGCCAGGCGTGCGCCGGTCGCGTGATGGGGCACCACCACGCACCACGATCGCTCGGCCGAACGCGTCGACACCGCCGTCCTTCCACCCCGCAACGGCCCTGGTCATCCCCGGGGCAGCCACACCTCTGCGACCGTACCCCCACCGGCCCTCGGTCGGAGGGATACCCATCCATTCTGCTGTTCAACAATTTGGCGGACCAGATACAGGCCCAGTCCGGCCCCCGGGTAGCGCCGGCGGTCGCCGGACTCCCCCTGCCAGAACCGGTCGAACGCCCGCTCGACGTGCTCCGGCCGGATGCCGATGCCCCGGTCGGCGACCCGGAAGGACACGGTCCGCTCGTTCGCCTCGGCGGTGACCTCGATCGGGGTGTCGGGCAGGGAGTACTTTCCGGCGTTGGTGCCCAGCTCGGTGAGCACGGTGGCCAGGCTGTGCCGGTCGCCGAGCGCCTTCGGCAGTCCGGCCGGCAGGTCGAGGACGATCCGGTGCCGGACGTCCGCCGGCAGGTCGGTGACCGCCGCCCGCAGCGCGTCGGCGAGGTCGAAGGGGGCGGCCGGCTCGCCGCGCCGGTTCTCCGTGGCGGCGGTGAGCAGCCGGTCGACCAGCCGGGCCAGCTCGTTGGCCCGCTGCCCGATGATCCGGGCGGCGTGCCGCCGGTCGTCGTCGCTGAGCGACTCCCAGTGGTCGGTGAGGGTGTCCGCGTACCCCTTGATCACGGTTACCGGGGTACGCAGCTCGTGGCTGGTCACCGCGACGAAGAGATCGCGGTCGTGGTCGCGGTGCCGCTGGTCGGTGATGTCCCGGAAGGTGACCACCCGGAGCGCCCCCGGACCGGGCAGCTCCCCGGAGGTGATCCGCAGCCAGCGGCCGTCCGGCATCCGATGGTCGAGCACCTGCCCGGACGGGGGCAGCGGGAACGGGAACGGGCGGTTCAGCGCCTCGATGCTCGGGCGGCCGGTCACCTGCGCGGCGGCGGGGTTCCACAGCCGTACGTGGTCCGCGCGGTCCACCACCGCGAGGCCGTCGGCGAGCGCCGCCACCACCGGGCCGTCGCCGTGCACGGGCAGGCCGGTCTGGTCGCCGTACAGGTGGGCGACGCAGGCGGCGACGTACCCGATGACGCCGCGCTGGGAGTCGTCGAGCGGCTCCCCGTCCGGATAGAGCGCGTGCAGGCTACCCACGGTGAGGCCGGCGACCTCGGCGCGTGCCACGATCATCTGGCGCATCCCTCGCCCGGCCACCTCGTCGGCGAGTGTCCCGGGGACGGCGTCCAGCCGGACCTGACGCAGGGCGGGGCCGGCGAGCAGGCAGACGGTGGCCGGGTCGCTCGCCGGCAGTGGCCGGCCGACGACGAACTCGGCGCTGCCGGTCGCCGCGATCACCCGCCCGCCGGCGGGGGTGAACTCGACGAACGCCAGGCCGGCCGCGCCCACCGCGGGCTGAACCACCCGCAGCAGGCGGGTGAGCACGGGCAGTCCGGAGGCCCCAGAGTTGATCAGCGTGATCACACCGGTGTGCCCGGCGATGAGTGCGGGGTAGTCGGTTCGCTCCGGCATGCCCCGAGTCTGCCGCGCCGGCCGGTCCGGGGACACCCCCGGTAGGGGCGGGGCCGGTCGCCGGGCGGATCGACCGGGTTCAACGGCCGAGGCGGGCCAGCGCCCGGGCGGGCCGGTCGGTGATCACCCCGTCCACCCCGGCGGCCAGCACCAGCTCCAGGTCCTCCGGCTCGTTCACCGTCCAGACGTACACCTGGTTTCCGGCCGCCCGCAGCCCTGGGACGAGCTGCGGGCGGGCCCGGACCAGGCCGATCCCCGGCCCGGCGATCCGGGTGCCGAACGGCAGCCGGCCCAGCCGCAGCCAGCGTGGCAGCACCTCCAGCAGCAGCACCGTGGGCAGGCCGGGGGCCAGGTCACGGATCCGGCGTACGGCGAGCGGGGAGAAGGACATCACGGTGACCCGGACCGGATCGTCCGGACCGGGTTCGGCGAGGCCGTACCGGCGCAGGGTGGTGACCAGGCAGCGTTCCACGTTCCCGCCGTACCGGGAGGGATGCTTGGTCTCGACCAGCAACCGGACCGGCCGGCCGGCGGCCAGCACGGCGTCGAGCAGCCGTTCCAGGGTGAGCAGCCGGGTGTGCGACTCGTCGAGCGGTTCGTCCCCGTCGGCCGCCACCCCGCCGGGATGCCACGAGCCGAAGTCCAGCGCCTCCAACTCGTCGAGGGTACGCGCGCTGACCAGCCCGTGCCCGTTGCTGGTCCGGTCCAGTCGGCGGTCGTGTACGCACACCAGGTGCCCGTCACGGGTGAGCCGGACGTCACACTCCAGCCCGTCGGCGCCCTCGTCGAGCGCGCGCAGGTACGCGGCCAGGGTGTGCTCCGGCAGGTCGTACGACGAGCCGCGGTGCGCGAAGACCAGGGGTGTGGTCATGTCGCTCGACGCGCCTCAGGCGACCCGGCCCGGCTGCCCGTCGTCGGTGACCACGGGACGGCCCGCGGCGGCCCAGTCACCCATCCCACCGTCGACGTTGCACACCTGTTCCCAGCCGTTGCGCAGCAGATACGCGACGACCTGCGCGGAGCGCCCGCCGGAGCGGCAGATCACGGCCACCTCGCGGTCGTCGGGCACCTCGGCCAGCCGGGCGGGCAGCTCGGTCATCGGCAGGTGGTGGGCGGCCGGCGCGTGGCCGGAGGTCCACTCGTCGTCCTCCCGGACGTCGAGCAGGTAGATGTCGTCGGGCACGGCCGACGCGGGCACGCTGGGAACCTGGGGTCCGAACACGGCTATGAAGCCTAGTCCGCCGGACCGGTCACAACCGGTTGACCCAGCGCGGGTTGGCCCCGGCCCACTGCGGCACGCGGGTGGCCCGCAGCGCGTCGAAGAGCCCGCCCCCGCCGTTGTCCAGCACCACGTACGAGACCTCGTCGATGATCTGCGGGTACGACGGGACCTGCACGCCGTGCAGCGCGTCCGCCGGCAGCCCGCGGAACGCGAAGAGCAGGTCGTCCAGCGACACGCCGTTGGTGTCCACGGTCAGCGCGCTGCCGGCCGCCCGGAGCACCCGGTCGAGCTTCACCGGGTCGTCGCGCAGGTGCGTCTGGCCGGCCTTGTCGAGCACCGCGCGGAGCATCTGCTGCTGGTGGCGCTGCCGGTCGTAGTCGCCACCGGGTAGGTCGTAGCGCTGCCGGACGTAGTCCAGCGCCCGAGCGCCGTCCATCTGCTGGCAGCCGGGGGTGAACAGGGTCTTCGTGTGCACCGACCGGACCTCGGTGTCGACGCACATCCGGATGCCGCCGAGCAGGTCGATGACCTCCTTGAAGCCGGAGAAGTCGATTAGCGCGGCGCCGTCGAAGCGGATCCCGGTGAGCTGGCTCAGGGTGGTGGAGAGCAGCCGCGCACCGGCCTCGCCGCCGCCGCCGTGCTCGTACGCCGAGTTGACCTTGTCCTTGCCGCCGCCGTAGCCCGGTGCTGGCGGGATGGTGACCAGCAGGTCGCGCGGAATCGAGATCAGGTACGCCTGCCGCATCCCGGCCGGCACGTGCACGATCAGGATGCTGTCCGAGCGCTGGTCCTCGGGGTTGGCGCCCGGCCGGTGGTCGGAGCCGATGAGCAGGTAGTTGAGCGCGCGGGACAGGTCGGTACGCGGTTGCCGGGCGGCCGGGTCGAGCAGTTGCTGCCGGGCCACCGTGCGGTCGTACCGGTGGGTGAGCCAGTGCAGTCCGGCCAGCCCGAGCGCGGCGAGCAGGACCAGGGCGAGGCCGCCGCCGAGGAGGAATCGGGTCCAGCGGGCGGATCGTCCCCGCCCGCGTCTGGTCCGTGCTGGCCTGGCCGTGATGTTCCTCCCGCAGCCCTGACATGAGACCCGCTCACGTCAGGCTACGGTCCGGTCACCCGGCGGTGGTGGCTTTCGCCGCAGCTACCGCCGGGTCACGCTCACTTCCTGGTGGAGAGGACCTCCGGGTTCGCGACCACGAAATCGGCGAGCCTGTCGTCCTTGACCGCCCGGAACATCTCCTTGCTCAGGTCGTTGAGCGATTCCCGACCGTTGCTGTTGGTGGCGTAGGTGCCGCCGTTGGTGCGCAGGGTGACCAGGTCGTTGCCGGTGACGCCCTTGAGGGTGAAGATGAAGTCGGCGATCGGCACGCCGCCGGTGTCCAGGATGAAGGCCTTGCCGGCCGCCTGGATCAGCTGGTTCAGCTTGATCGGGTTGGTCAGCATGCCGTTCTCGGTGGCCTTCTTCGCCATCGCCTTGATCAGTTGCTGCTGGTTCTGCTGGCGGCCGTAGTCGCCGCCCGCCACGCTGTACCGCTGGCGGGCGTAGTCGAGGGCCTCCCAGCCCTCCATCTCCTTGCAGCCCTTCTTGTGCACCACCGCGGTGCGCGGCTTGCCGGTCTTCTTGGCGTCCGCGTTCCACATCGGCTTACCGTCGACCAGCGACATGTGTGCCGACTTGACGTCGCTGCTCACACAGATCCTGACCGTGCCGAGCGCGTCGATGACGCTCTTGAAACCGCCGAAGTTGATGATCGCGGCGCCGTCGAAGCCGATCCCGGTCTTCTGCTTGATGGTCTTGGCCATCAGCTGGGCGCCGCCCTCCCAGCCGCCACCGTTCTGCGCGCCGAAGAAGAAGGCGGCATTGATCTTGTTGGTGCCGTGCCCTGGGATCTCCACCTCGGTGTCCCGCGGGATCGAGATCAGGTACGCCTGGTCGTGGCTGGCCGGGATGTGCAGGATGATGATGGTGTCCGACCGGACGTCGTCGGCCGCCCAGCGTTCCCGGGCGTCGACGCCGAGCAGCAGCATGTCGATCGGGCCTTTGAGGTTCTTGCCGCCCTCGGCCTTGGTCTTGCCCGCTTCGCCGAGCAGGTTGCCCTGGTCGATGCTGCTGGTGGCCTGACCGATGATCGCCTTGGCGCCGACGATGGCGACGCCGCTGGTCATCATCAGCACCGCGCCGAAGATCAGGGTCAGCCGTGCCCACAGCGGATCCTTGCGCTTGGCCCGCTTCTTCGGTGCGCCGGGGCCACGTCGCCGCCCTGCGCCGGCCTGTGGTGGAACGATCGGGGGCACCCGCCCGGGTGCTCCGGGCTCCAGTGACGGAGGGCGACGGCTGGTCTGAACCGGCATGCGTGCTCCAGCTCGGTGATCGGGGGCGGGACCACTTTACGTACCCGTTTCCGTTCCCGCGACCTCGTCTGGTGACTGTTTCCGCAGATCCTGTTACTCGTGCCCGCGAATTGCCCGAACGGCTAATAGAACGCGGCCGGTCGACGGTTGGCTCACCCTGTGGTGAAGCATGACCGCCGACCGGCCGGCCCGGGCGCCTTCGGGATGCGTCAGTTGCCCGTACCGTTGTCCCGCTGGTTGGCCTGCACCCAGTCGGCCATCCTGTCCGCGCTGATGGCCTGGTACATCGCCAGCGCCCTCTCGCGGTCGGAGACCACCACCGACTGGCCGTCGACGTCCCGTCCGCCCAGGTTGGGGCTGGTGATGAAGGTCAGGTTCTCCCCGCGGAGGTTCCGGAACTCCAGCGCCATGTCGGTCAGGGAGAATCCCTGGTCGACCGTGACCGCGCTGGTGACCGCCTTGAGGAAACTGTTCAGCTTCTTGGGGTTGGTCAATGTGCCGGTGCTGGCCGCCTTGTCCATCAGCGCCTTGAGAAACTCCTGCTGGTGACGCATCCGGGCGAAGTCGCCGTCGGGGAACTGCTTGCGCTGCCGGACCCAGTCCAGGGCCTCGGCACCGGTCATGTGGTTCACGCCCTTGGTGAACGTCCGGTACGGCTTGTGAATCGAGGTGATCGTCCGGTCGACCTTGAGGTCGACGCCGCCGAGCGCGTCGGTGACCTCCTTGAACCCGCCGAAGTCGATTGCCATGACGTGGTCGATCCGGACGTCGGTGAAGCACTCCACGGTCTTCACCGCGAGCGGCAGACCGCCGAACGCGAAGGCCGCGTTGATTTTGTTCCGCGAACCGGAGTCGCAGGACGCGCCGGCGTTCTCCGGGATCGGCACGTACAGGTCACGCGGGATGGAGACCAGGTAGGCCGTTTTGTGGTCGGCCGGGATGTGCATGAGGATCAAGGTGTCCGCCCGCCACTTGCCGGCCTTGTCCATCTGGGCGTCCGGGTCCCGGGAGTCGGTGCCGGCCAGCAGGATGTTGAGCGCGCCGTCGACCTTCTTGGCGGGCCGCCCGTCGGTGATCTCCGAGAAGGGGTCGGTGCGGCGCAGGTCGTCGTCGAGGTTGCGGGCGTAGAACCACACCCCCGCGCCGGCGAGCAGCGCGAGCACCACCACCGCCGCGCCGGCCACCAGGGCGATCCGCCCCCAGCGCGGGCGCGGACCCTGCCGCCCCGGGCCGCCACCCGGCCCGCCGGGGCCACCGGGGCCACCGGGTCCGCCAGGGCCGGCGGGCCCGCCGGAGCGCGGCTCGTCCTCGTACGACGGGTGCCGGCGATCGCCGGCGACGCGGGCGCGTCCGGTGGTGCCCTGGCCGGGGCCGGGGACCTGGGCGCGGCCCGCGCTCCGGCTCAGCCGGGTGAGCGGAATACCGGCAGGCGTGGTCGCTGACATGTAACCGAGGGTAGGTCGACCGGACCAGTCCCGCCCTCAGGTGGAACCGGGTGTCAGCGATCTTCCAGCCGGGTTCAGTACCCTAGCCGCCCGCGGAAGTACTCAATCGTGCGTCGCAGGCCGTCTTCGGGCGCCACGGTGGGCTCGTAGCCCAGCAGCTCACGGGCGAGCGTGAGGTCGGGGCGCCGCATCTCGGGGTCGTCGGCGGCCCGGGTGATGTAGCTCACCTCGGAGGTGCTTCCGGTGAGCGACACGATCGTCTCGGCCAGTTGCCGCATCGACATCTCGTGCTCGGTGCCGCAGTTGATCGGGCCGGTCTCGGTCGAGTCGAGCAGCAGGAGGATGCCGCGTACCAGGTCGTCCACGTAGCAGATGGAACGGGTCTGGTTGCCGGTGCCGTGCACCGTGATCGGCTCGCCGCGCAGCGCCTGCGAGATGAAGGTCGGAATGGCCCGGCCGTCGTCCGGCCGCATCCGCGGGCCGTACGTGTTGAAGATCCGGACGATCGCGGTGTCGGTGCCCCGGCTGCGGTGGTACGCCATGGTGGCCGCCTCCGAGAACCGCTTGGCCTCGTCGTAGACGCTCCGGATGCCGATCGGGTTGACGTTGCCCCAGTACGTCTCGCGCTGCGGGTGCTCCTTCGGGTCCCCGTACGCCTCGGAGGTGGAGGCCATCAGGAACCGGGCGCCGTCGGCGGTGGCCCGCTCCAGCAGGTGCAGGGTGGCGACCGAGCCGACCCGCAGGATCTCCACCGGCAGCTTCTCGAAGTCGGTGGGGCTGGCCGGGGAGGCCATGTGCAGGATCGCGTCGAACCGCTCGGCCATGGCCGGGTGGTCGGTCGGCAGCCCGTCGGAGATGTCCGCCTCGATCAGCGTGAAGGTCGGCATCTCCAGCAGGTGGGAGATGTTCTCCTTGGAACCGGTGACGAAGTTGTCGAGCACCACGACCGTGCAGCCACGCTCGATGAGCCGATCGACCAGGTGCGACGGCACGAAGCCGGCACCACCGGTGACAAGAACCCGATGCCCGGACCCGAAGCGAGGAGCAACCTTCATACCAACCAGCCTATCGGGAAGGAAGGGCCCCCTCTTAACGCCTCGCGTTGTAGAGGGGGCCCCGCCTAACCGATCAGTGCGCGCCCGCGCCGGTGAGCGCCCGCACCTCCAGTTCGGCGTACTTCTCCTCGTCGTGCTCCTTCGACAGCAGCGTGCCGATCCAGCCGCAGAGGAAGCCGATCGGGATCGAGATGATGCCCGGGTTCGACAGCGGGAACCAGTGCCAGTCGTGTTCCGGGAACATGGCCGTCGGCGCCCCGGAGACGACCGGGGAGAAGAAGACCAGCACCACGGCGGCGATCAGGCCGCCGTAGATCGCCCAGACCGCGCCGGAGGTGTTGAACCGCTTCCAGAACAGGCTGAACAGGATCGCCGGCAGGTTGCCCGAGGCGGCCACCGCGAAGGCGAGCGCCACCAGGAAGGCCACGTTCAGGTTCTGCGCGAAGATCGACAGTACGATCGAGACCGCGCCGATCACCAGGGCGGAGATCCGGGCGACCTTCACCTCCTGCCGTTCCGACGCCTGCCCGCGCTTGATCACGTTGGCGTAGAAGTCGTGCGCCAGGCTGGACGACGAGGCCAGGGTCAACCCCGCGACCACCGCCAGGATGGTGGCGAAGGCGACCGCCGCGATGATCGCCAGCAGTGTCGCGCCGCCCAGGCTGCCGCCGAAGAAGTCCCTGCCCAGCGCTTCGGCGAGTTGCGGCGCGGCGGTGTTGCCGGCCTTGTCCTGCGCGGTGATGGCCTTCCCGCCGACCAGCGCCGCCGCGCCGAAGCCCAGGGCGAGGGTGAGCAGGTAGAACAGCCCGATGATGCCGATCGCCCAGAGCACGCTCTTCCGGGCCGCCTTGGCGGTCGGCACGGTGTAGAACCGGATCAGGATGTGCGGCAGGCCGGCCGTGCCGAGCACCAGGGCGATGCCGAGCGACAGCAGGTCCATCTTGCTGTAGAAGGTCTTCAACGCGTCGCCGGGTGTCTCCACCCCGTACTTGAGTCCGGGTTCGAGGAAGGCGGCTCCCTTGCCGGAGGCGTGCGCCGCGTCGCCGAGCAGCGACGACAGGTTGAACTTGTACTTGGCGAGCACCAGCAGGGTCATCACGACCGCGCCGGTCATCAGCAGGAACGCCTTGACGATCTGGACGTACGTGGTGCCCTTCATGCCGCCGACCGTGACGTAGATGATCATCAGGGCGCCGACCAGGATGATGGTGGCGACCTTCGCGGTGTCGGCGTCCATGCCGAGGAAGGTGCTGCCCGGCTTGATGCCGAGCAGCAGCGCGACCAGCGCGCCCGCGCCGACCATCTGGGCCAGCAGGTAGAAGATCGACACGGTGATGGTGGAGACCGCCGCCGCGGTCCGGACCGGCCGCTGGCGCATCCGGAACGCCAGCACGTCGGCCATCGTGTACCGGCCGGAGTTACGCAGCAGCTCGGCGACGAGCAGCAGCGCGACCAGCCAGGCGACCAGGAACCCGATCGAGTAGAGGAAGCCGTCGTAGCCGTTCAGGGCGATGATGCCGGCGATGCCGAGGAAGGACGCGGCCGACATGTAGTCCCCGCCGATCGCCATGCCGTTCTGGAAGCCGGAGAAGGAGCGGCCACCGGCGTAGAAGTCGGTCGCGGTCTTGGTCTGCCGGCTGGCCCAGACGGTGATGGCCAGCGTGATCGCGACGAAGATCAGGAAGAGCGTGATGGTGAGGTTGCGGGCGGTGTGGCTGCCCGCCTCAGCCGCGAGGACGATGTTCATCGGTCACCTTCCTCCAGCTCGGCACGGATCCGGTCGGCGACCGGATCGATCCGCCGGTCGGCGAACCGCGAGTAGAGCCAGGCGATCACGAACGTCGAGACGAACTGGAGCAGGCCGAAGATCAGGGCGACGTTGATGTTGCCGAAGACCTTCGTGCCCATGAAGCCCCGCGCGTACGCGGAGAGGATGACGTAGAGCGCGTACCACAGGAAGAACGCGACGGTCATCGGGAAGACGAAACCGCGCAACGCGCGCCGCAACCCGGCGAACTCGTCCGACCGCTGTACGGCGAGGTACCGCTCCGCCGCGGATTCGGCCGGCGCGGACGCGGGTGTGTCCGTGGACATCTGTGGATCACCACCTTCGCAAGGCGTGGGGGAGTTTCGCGCACGGTAGAGAGCGCGCTCCCCGCCGGGGAAGGCTCGGATCGGCGACGGTCAGTGGCTGCGCCGAACGGCGCACCGGCTGCGCCGAGTGACCTAGGTCACTCCGTTGAGCGGTCGATGCTCAGCCGCCCAGCTCGCGGTAACGGCCCCGGTAGTGCAGCAGCGGAGCGGTCTCCTCGGCCAGATCGACCGCCTCGATGGTGGCCTCGACCAGCAGACCCCAGCCGTACTCCCGGGCGGCGTCGAGTCGGCAGCCGGCCCACCCGCCCGCGTCTGACGGCACCGGCCCGTATGGGGTGTCGGTCCACGAGCCGATGGCGAAGAGGCCGCCGGGCGACGGAAAGAGGCCGGCGAACCGGTCGGCGAGCTGCCGGTGCGGCGGGCCCAGCGGCGCGACCGCGAACCGTCCCGCCTCCTCGACGGCCGCCCACAGGTCCGACTCCGGATCGACCAGCCCGAGCAGCCGGTCCGGCTCCCCCTCGGCGACCAGGGTGGACGAGACGGTCAGCCCGGCCGGCCCGGGCGCCGTCCACAGGGTCACCGGGGCGGCCAGCCGCCCGCGCAGCCGACGTACGGGTGACCGCTGCCCGGCCGGCACGGCGAACGGGTCGGTGTGGTGGATCTCGGCCCCCGGCTCATGATTCACGTGAAACATTGTGCCGCCCCGGGCCCGCGCCCAGCCGAGGAAGCGCTCGTACAGGCCGGTGGCGTGTCCGAGCTGCTCGCCGGCCTCGGCCATCAGCCCACCGAGGTAAACCAGCAGCGCCGTCCGGTCGTGCCGGTACTCGACCAGCAGGGTGAGCCGCGCCGGCTGGCAGGGCCAGTGCGCCTCGCACGCCCGGCACCGCCACACCGGCCGCATCGGCAGATGCTTCCGCCTCACGGCCGCTCGTCAATCACCAGCGGCCACCGTTTGCCCGCCAGGTCTGGGCCGGCGTCAACCATCCGGCACGGCCCGGTCGCGCGAAGGCGACCGTCGGCTCGGCGGCCCACGCCGGCACAGCGTTCGGCCGCCCCGGCGGCCGCTCGGACCCGATCGCGCCGGTCGCGGCCGGCGACGCCGGTTCGGTTGCCCCGGTCGTCACCGCCGGCTTCTTCCTCCGGTACGCCCACGGCGCGGCGTTCCTGCGGCGGATGAATCCGAACATCGCCTACCTCCCAAGGCTTCGAGGGCCACCCCCTTTCCGGGGGATGACCGGGGCTCAGGGGGTCGCCCCGGCCGGGGGGAACGGCCGGGGCGACCCGACGCAGGACCCGACCGCCGGGCGTCGCCTCCACCAGCCGGGCCGCGTGTCTCCACCCTGGACTCCGGGCTGCGGACACGGGAGGATGCCAGGGCTTACTACGGAGCGCGGTCACGTACTTACCGGAGACGTAAGGATGAACATCGAGATGTGGATCCGGGCGCTCAAGGCGGCCCGGGCCGGCGCGGAGGTCTCCCAGGAGGGGCTGGCCGCCCTGATCAAGTGGAGCCCGTCCACGGTCGCCGCGATCGAGACCGGCCGCCGCCGACCGACCATGGAGTTCGCCGTCGCCGCCGACCAGGCCCTCGGCACCAGCGGCCTCCTCGCCGGCCTGCTCGAAGAGAGCGAGGCGAACAGCGGGCCGTCCTGGTTTGAATCGTGGCCCGACCACGAGCAGCAGGCCGCTCGGTTGTGCTACTTCGAGCCATGTCTGGTTCCCGGCCTCCTGCAAACCGAGGAGTATGCCCGCGCGGTTGCCTCAGCGGGCGCGTTGTACCGGAGCGACCGGGTGGACGAGCTGGTCAACCTCCGGATGAGCCGGCAGCGTCTGCTTCACCGGGAGGACCCGCCGGAGTGCGTGTTTGTCATCGACGAGAGCGCGCTGCGCAGACCTGTCGGCGGCCCGGCTGTCATGGACCGGCAGCTCGGCCGGCTGTTGGAAGCCGTCGAGCTGCCGCCGGTACGCCTGCACGTGCTGCCGCTCGCTGTCGGTGCGCATGCCTCGATGGGCGGGGGCTTCGTGCTCGCGCAGCTCCGCGGAAACGAACGCCTGCTCTGCCTCGACAACGCAGCGCGCGGACAGATCGCCGATTATCCGGAGTGGATAGGCTTGGTGCAGCGGAAATGGGAGCATCTGCTCGGTGAGGCGCTTAGCGAGAGTGCCTCGATCGACCTGATCAACAAGCTTAAGGTGACGCCATGACGAGTGCCTCGCCCCGTTGGCGCAAGTCGACCCGGTCGGCCAATGAGGGCAACTGTGTTGAGGTGGCGGACAATCTGCTCGGGGTGGTGCTGGTCCGGGACAGCAAGGACCGGTCCGGCCCGACGCTCTCCTTCACCCCCGACGCCTGGCGGTCACTGATCGCCGCGCTCCAGCTCAGCCGACCGGACTGACGGAGCCCAAGGTCACGCTCGATCCAGGATGTAATGGCCTCGGCCGAGGGGGAGACCACTACATCCCGGAACGAGCGCGATCTCGAAGAACAGTGGGCGAGCGCGATCTCAAGGGTGGCGGGGCGCGGTCCGCCACAGGGTGACGGCCACCCAGGCGCAGCCGATTCCGACGAGCACGCCGTGGGTGATCCGGAACGCCGGCGGGGTGAAGAACTGCGGGAGGAAGAGGGCGAAGCCCACCGCCAGCGGGATGCCGCTGTATCGCGGCAGCACACCCGAGCGCCAGATCGCGATGCCGGCCATCACTGCACCGGCGGCCAGCGTGGCCAGGCCGAGCCCGAACGTGGTGGCCGCGACCGGTTGGAAGCGGACGGTCTCGGCCAGGTCGAGCAGGTCGATGGATTGTCCGTCGGCGACCCGGGCGGCGATGGCGTGCAGGCCGAAGTCCTCGGCCCCGTAGTAGGGCAGGGTGAGGCCCGCGCCGATCCAGGTGGTCACGGCGGCGGCGCGGGCGAGCGGGCCACCCCGACCGTGCCGCATCGCGTCGGGGAGGGTGAGCAGGCCCAGGGGCAGCAGGATGAAGCCGATCATCGCGAACAGGTGCGAGGCGACCCAGGCCGACGAACTCATCGCCGCCGTCGCGCCGGTCATGGTGGTCTCGTCCTCCCACGGGCGGGTGGCCGGGTAGAGGATGAACAGCAGGCCGGCGACGGCGAGGGCGGCAGCGCCGGCCCGGGTACGGGTCATGGACATGAGGGGTTCCTTTGCCGGTTCAGGGGCGGGGGAGGCTGGCGACGAACATCTGGATCAACTGCTCGTAGGTGTCGTCCAAGCCCTCGGGCAGGCCGAAGCCGCCTGCGGCCTCAAGGGACGTGAACCCGTGCATGATGGCGCGAAGGCATCGAATGGCGTGGATCGCAGCGGAGCCTTCCAGGTGGTAGGCGTGCAGCACGCGGAGGAAGACCTGAAGCAGCCGGTTTCCCGCCGCCTGTGTCGCCGGGTCGTGTAGCGCGTCGGCCGGCATCGCCGCGTAGCGGGCGGGGTGTCGCACCACGTAGGCGCGGCCGGCGCGCATCAGGCTCGCCACGGCGTCGTCGCCACTGCGGCCGACGACGGCGAGGGTGAGCTGTTCGGTCATGTCCTCCATGACCCGTACGCCGATCAGGCTCCGCAGCTGGGCGAGGCTGGCGACGTGCTTGTACAGCGACGGGGTGGCGACCTCGGCGCGAGCGGCGACCGCCGCCAGCGTCAGTTGCTCGAGCCCCTGTTCGTCGATCACCGCCAGGGCCAGCTCCACGACCCCGGCGGTGGACAGGCGCGCCCTAGCCACGGGGACCACCCGCCAGCAATAAGAACATGGTCATAGCCAATAGGCTAATGCCATTAGCCGATGTGCGTCAACCAGCCCCGGCGGTCGCGTTCGGACCGCCGGGGCCGGCCCTCGCTCAGCGGCGGGGGGTGATGGCGGCGAGGAGTTCCGGTTGACGGCGGTCCAGCACGTCCCCGGCCAGGTACGCGCCGAGCAGCGCGGCACCCAACCCGTACGCCAGGCCGACCGGCAGGGCCAACCAGAGCCAGAGATCCCCGAGCAGCGCCGCGGCGGCCACCATCGGTACCGCCGCGATCACCGAGGCGACCATGGACAGCAGGGTGAGCAGACTCTTCGCCACCCCGGCGCCGGTGTTCATCGCGAACGGGTTACTCGTCTCGGGCAGCGAGTACGCGCCGAGCACCGAGACGAACCCGTTGATCGCCAGCCCGGTGCCGTACGCGGCGAGCAGCGCCCCGGCCATCGCGCCCAGCCAGCCGGGGTGCCGCAGCACGGTGGCCACGACGATCGCGACGATGCCGAGCATCGGCACCACGTAGATCGCGAACGCGGTCATCCGGGCCCGCAACTCCAGCCGCCCCGGCACGCCGGCCACCACGTTGGCCGCGTACGCGCTGCCGTCGAAGCCGAACTGGTTCGCCACGGTGACCGCGGCGAGCACCCCGACGAAGATCATCGAGAAGCTGACCAGCACCGGCGACGAGTCACCGGAGAAGGAGAAGCCCTGCTCGGCGTCGACGGCGAAACCGGAGCCACCAAGGTTGACCATCACCGGCACGAAGACGCCGACCACCGCGATGGTGATCAGGTTGGCCCGCCGCCGGGCGTCCCGCCACCAGTAACGGCACTCCCGGGCCACCAGCGCGCCGAACCGGTCCCGCCGCGCCCAGCCGACCGCCCGCGGGAAGAGTTGGGCGACCGCTCCGCCGACCGTGCCACGCCGGCCCCGGGTCGGGCCGGCGCTGGCCGCGCCCACCATCGCCGACTCCAGCGAGCGGGACCACCAGTACAGCAGCGCACCGAGGGTCAGCACGGTGATCAGCAGCTTGGGCCCGGCAGCCCAGGCCCGGCCCTCAGCCACGTCGATGCCGGCGGTCCACGGTGCCCCGAACGGCGTCCAGCCGACCACGCGGGCGACGCCGGTCAGCTGATCCCAGTCGGCCTCGCTGACGGCGGCGAGCACCGCGATCTGCAACGGCCCGAGCAGCGCGGCGAGCACCGCGAGCAGGACGGCCGCCAGGTCGCGTACCCGGCGGGAGCGGAGCATGGTGGCGAAGGCGCTGGTAACCGCGCGGGCGGCGGCCACGCAGAGCAGCAGCCCGGCGACCACGCCGACGGCCGAGACCAGCGCGGCCGCCCAGCCGCCCAGCGCGCCGGCGGTGACGACCAGCCCGGTGAGCGCGATCAGCATCGCCAGCACCGGGACGCTGACCAGGGCGGCGGCGTACAGGCCGGTGACCAGGGTGCGGCGCGGCAGCGGGAGCAGCGCGAACCGGGCCGGGTCCAGGGTCTCGTCCACGCCGAAGAAGACCAGTGGCAGCAGCAGCCAGCCCAGCACCAGCAGGCCCCCGCCGAAGGCGGCGACCATGAGCGCGTACCGGGGCTCGCCGGCCAGGCCGGGCGCGGCCAGGGCGAAGAAACCGCCGGCGGCGACCCAGAGGCCGGTCACGACGCCCACCACGAAGAGCGCGATCCGCCACCCCTGGCCGCGGAAGTTGTTGCCGAGCACGCGTAGCTTGAGCCGGACGAAGTGCCGGGCGGAGACGCGGCGGGCCGGCCGGTCGGGCGCGGTCACCGGGACAGCCACGACAGCTCCTCACCGGTCGCCGTCCGCCCGCCGACCACCTCGACGAAGACCTCCTCCAGCGACCGGACGCCGCGTACCTCGTCGAGGGTGCCGACCCGCTTGATCCGCCCGTCGGCGAGGATCGCCACGTGTGAGCAGAGCCGCTCGACCACCTCCATGACGTGGCTGGAGAAGACGACCGTGCCGCCGCCGACGACGTACCGGTGCAGGATGTCGCGGATCAGCGCCGCCGAGACCGGGTCGACCGCCTCGAACGGCTCGTCGAGCACCAGCAGCCGGGGGCCGTGCAGCAGCGCGCAGGCCAGGCCGATCTTCTTCTTCATGCCCGCCGAGTAGTCGACCACCAGGGTTCGGCCGGCGTCGGTCAGCGCCAGCACGTCCAGCAGCTCCGCCGCGCGCTGGTCGACCACCGCCGGGTCCATGCCGCGCAGCAGACCGTGGTACGCCAGCAGCTCCGCCCCGTTGAGCCGGTCGAAGAGCCGGACGCCGTCCGGCATGACGCCCAGCAGGCTCTTCGCGTGGACCGGGTCGGCCCAGACGTCGTACCCGAGCACCCGGGCCTGGCCGGCGTCGGGCCGCAGCAGGCCGACGGCCATGGAGAGGGTGGTCGTCTTGCCGGCCCCGTTCGGGCCGAGCAGCCCGTAGAACGACCCGGTCGGCACGTCCAGGTCGACCCCCGCGACCGCGATCTTGGTGTCGAATCGTTTGGCCAGGCCACGGAGGGACAACGCGGGGTGCTCATGGGTCATGCGCCCGACCGTATCTCGCGGTCGCCAGCCGCAGCTCACGCCCAGGGATGATGTGCCCTCATCCCCCAGCCGTACGTCACGGCCGTCGACTGCTCCACACCGCTGGTGACCGCCCGGATGCAACCGGTCGCCGCGCTCGTGGGTGTGAGACGCAGGATAACCGCCACGGGGAGGGACAGTGGATGAAAAAGACGGGTTCGAGGAGTTCTACCGAACCACCAGGCAGCGCGTCGTCATGGTGCTCTACGCGCTCGGTGGCGACCTGGCCGAAGCTCAGGACGCCGCCCAGGAGGCGTACGTGCGGGCCTGGCAGCGCTGGTCACAGATCAGCGGGTACGACGACCCGGAGGCGTGGGTCCGTACGGTCGGCTACCGCCTCCTCGTCAACCGCTGGCGCAAGATCCGTAACGGGCTCGTCGCCTACCGCCGGCACGGCCCCCAACCCGCCGTGGGGCCGCCCTCGGAGAACACCGTCGCGCTGGTCGCTGCCCTGCGGCAGCTGCCGGCGGAGCAGCGGCAGACCGTAGTCCTGCACCATCTGGCCGATCTGTCGGTCGACGAGATCGCCGAGCAGACGGACACGCCCAGCGGCACCGTGAAGGCCCGACTCGCCCGTGGCCGTAAGGCGCTCGCCGCGCTGCTCGACGCCACGCTTCCCGAGGAGGTCGGCAATGCCTGACCCGCTCTTCTCGACCCTCCGGCAGGAGACCGAGCACCTGATCTGGGCGCCCGTCGAGCAGGTACGCCGGCGCGGCCGGCAGCGCACCCGCCGTACCCGGATCGCCGCCGTTCTCGCCAGCGCTGCTGCGGTCGCCGTCGTCGCCTCGGGCGTGGTGGCACTGGCCGGTCGCCCGGACGCCGCACCACCCCCGTTGCCGCCGGCCACTGTAGTCCCGAGCGCGCCCACGCCGACCCCCGACCGGACGGCCGACCCGACGCCGACCGGCGATCCGACCTCAAGCCGAACCACGCCGTCGAGCCCGCCCGCCGACAGCGGTGGACCGGCCAACCAGACGTCGAGCCGGACGCCCAGTCGGGCTGTCCCGGCCGCGGCCACCCTGCAACTCGCGGACCTGCCGCACGGCTTCACGATGTCGCAGGGCAAGGGCGCGGGTGACTGGACGCTGGAATCAGCGACCATCTACTGCGACAACCGACTGCCGCCGTTGGCGGTCGGCGTGGTCGCCACCAGGTTCGTACAGTTCGACTCACCCACCGACTGGCTCGTCGAGCGGGTCACCCGCCACTCCGGCACCGGTGCCGCCACCTCCATGCAGCGGGTCCGGCGGATGGCCACGGACTGCGTGCCAGCTCGGTCGGGGGACTCTCTGTCGATCATGGCGGAAGGGCTGGGCGGCGCCGACTCGGTGCTGGTGGGCGGCGAGATCGAGGGGATCCCGAGCCGGTGGCTCTTCGTCCGGCAGGGCAACCTGGTGGCGCAGCTACGGCTCGATCACCAGACGACCCCGGCCGAGGCTCGGCACTACGCGAAGCTGGTGGCACCGCGGCTCTGCGCCGGCACCGACGCCTGTTGAGGACGGCCCGGGACGCTACAAGCGCAGCGCTTCCGGGGCGTGTAGGCGGAGCATCGTGGTGCCGACGTCGCGGGGCAGGCGGCGCCGGGTCGCCATCGAGACCGCCACCATCACGGTGAACGCCAGCGGCACCGTCCACGCGGCCGGTTGGGTGGTGAGCGTGGCCGGCCAGCCGGTCAGCGGCGGGCCCAGCACCGTGAGCAGCACCGCGCCGATCGCGGCGCCGCCGCCGACCAGCACCCCGGCGGCGGCGCCCAGATCGGTCAGCCCGCGCCACCAGATGCCCAGCACCAGCAGCGGGCAGAAGCTCGACGCGGCCACCGCGAAGGCCAGCCCAACCACCTCGGAGACGTCCAGCCCGGAGACGTTCAGCGCGAGCAGCGCCGGCACCCCGCCGGCGATCAGCGTGGCCAGCCGGAAGCCGCGTACCGAGCCGCGGCCCAGCACGTCCGTGGAGATCACCCCGGCCACGCTGGTCAGCAGCCCGGAGGAGGTGGAGAGGAACGCGGCGAACGCCCCGGCGGCGACCAGCGCGGCGAGCAGTCGCGCGGCCGTGCCGTCGCCGAGCACCGCCCCGGGCAGCAGCACCACCACCGCGTCGGTCTGGCCGGTGACCAGCAGTTGCGGGGTGTAGATCCGGCCCAGCACGCCGTAGATGGTGGGCAGCAGATAGAAGAGGCCGACCAGGGCCAGCACCACCAGCGTGGTGCGGCGGGCGGCGGCGCCGTCCGGGTTGGTGTAGAAGCGCACCAGCACGTGCGGCAGGCCCATGGTGCCGAGGAAGGTGGCCAGGATCAGCGAGTACGTCCCGAACAGCCCCCGGTCGTCGTCCTCGGCGGTGTCCGGCAGCAGCCAGTCCGTCGCGGCGATGGCCGTGCCGGAAACCTCCGGCACCGGGTCACCGGCGGCGAAGTCGAGGCGGTCGCCGGGGCGTACCTCCCGGACGTCGCCGTCGGGGAAGGTGAGGGTCGCGCGATGCTCGACCACGACGGTGGTCGCGGTCCGGAACGCCGGCCCGTCGGGCGGGGTCACCGCCGGGCGGGCGTCGGCCTGCCACTGCATGGCCAGGAAGATCGCGGGTACGGCCAGCGCGGTCAGCTTCAACCAATACTGGAATGCCTGGACGAAGGTGATGGCCCGCATCCCGCCGAGCGCCACGTTCGCGGTCACCACCACGGCGACCAGCAGCGCCCCCACCGGGTACGCCGAGCCGGTCACCGTCGCCAGGGTCAGCCCCGCCCCCTGGAGCTGCGGCACCAGATAGAGCCAGCCGATGAAGATCACGAAGACGGTGGCCAGTTTGCGCAGCCACCGCGAGCCGAGCCGCACCTCGCAGAAGTCGGGCAGGGTGAACGCCCCGGACCGGCGCAACGGGGCGGCCACGAAGAGCAGCAGCGCCAGGTAGCCGGAGGCGAAACCGACCGGGTACCAGAGCACGTCCACGCCGTACTTGAGGATCAGGCCGGCCACGCCCAGGAAGCTCGCCGCCGACAGGTACTCCCCGCCGATCGCGGCGGCGTTCCAGGTGGGGCTGACCGCCCGGGAGGCGACCAGGAAGTCGGAGGTGGTGCGGGCCAGCCGCAGCCCGTAGAAGCCGATCCCGACCGTGACCAGGGTGACCGCCACGATGGCCGGGACGACGTACGGGTTGCCCACCTCAGCGCTCCGGCCGCTGGACCAGGTCGGTGAAGTCCTGTTCGTTCCGTTCCGCCAGCCGCACGTACGCCCAGCCGACCCCGATCAGGAAGGGGAAGGCGGCCACCCCGAGCAGCAGCCACGGCAGGTTGATCCCGAGCACGGTGACCCGCCCGACCGAGGGCGCGATGGCGAAGAGCCAGGGCAGGCCGCCCAGCCCGACCAGCACCAGCAGGCTCATCCGCAGCGCCAGCGCGAACTGGGCCCGGACCAGTCCCCGGACCAGCGTCTCGCCGACCCGGGTCTGCTGGGTCAGCTCCGACCGGGTGCGGTCCGCCCGGCTGCCCGAGCGGGACACCTCGGCCAGCACGATCCGGGTACGCCGGAGCGGTCGCGCCGCGCGTGGAGCCGGCACCGGAGCGGTCTCGGCCGGCCGCCCCGGAACGTCCCGCTCGTCCGCTCCGGTCATCCTCGGCAGTCTCGCCCGATCAACGTAAATGTCAAGGGGGTCGGTTCGGGGCCGCCAGCACCTCGGCCTGTGGACAACCTGTGGAGAACGCCTCACGCCTGTGGATAACCCGGTGGACGAGTGGAGTTCGGTTCCGCCTCCCGGACTGACCGTGGGCGGGGCCTCAGCGGTTCCAGTCCTGTTTCGCCGCGCGTACCAGTTTGTCCTTCAGCTCCCGGGTGTGCCGGCGGCTCACCGGCAGCTCCGTACCGTCGACCACCACCACATAGCCGGAGTTGACCAGCCGCAGCTCGGCGATCAGCCGCAGCTGCACCAGGTACGACCGGTGAATCCGGACGAAACCGGCGTCCCCCCACCGCTCGGCCAGGGTGGCCAGCGAGACCCGGACCAGGTGCGACGCATCCGCGGTGTGCAGCCGTGCGTAGTCGCCCTGTGCCTCCACCCAGCGCACCGCCGAGCGGGGCAGCATCCGGGTCGATCCGGCCAACTCGACCGGGATGGTCGGGTCCTCCTCCGCCCGGGCCAGCGCCGCCGGATGCGAGGGCAGCACCCGGGAGCCGATAACCCGGCGCAGCGACTCGGCCAGCCGCTCGGCGCGTACCGGCTTGCGCACGTAGTCGGTCGCGCCCAGGTCGAAGGCGTCCACCGCGCCGTCGTCGTACGCGGTGACGAAGACGATCGCCGGTGGCCGGGCGAACCGCCGCAGCACCCGGGCCAGCTCCATGCCGTCCAGGCCGGGCATCCGGATGTCCAGGAAGACCACGTCCACGTCGCCGTCGCGGAGCACCCGCAGCGCCTCGGTCGCGTCGGCCGCCGTGTGCAGCCGGGCCACCCGGGGGTCGGCCCGCAGGTGGTACGCCAGCTCGTCCAGCGCCGGCGGCTCGTCGTCCACCGCCAGCACCCGGAGGAAACCGGAAGGGTTCACGAGTCGACCCGTACGCCGGGGTGGAACTTCGGCACCCGCATGCTCACCTTCGTACCCGAGCCCAGGCCGGTCTCGACGACCAGTCCGAACCTGTCCCCGAAGACCGACCGGAGCCGCTCGTCGACGTTCGAGAGGCCGACATGCTGGCCCGGATCGTCGGTCGGGTCGCTGCCGGCCAGCTCGGCGATGCCGGCGGCCAGCGTCGTCGGATCCATCCCCACTCCGTCGTCCTCCACCGTGATGTGGCACTCCGCGCCCGCGTCTCGGGCCTCGATGCTCACCATGCCGGTGCCCGGCTTGCGGGACAACCCGTGCCGGACCGCGTTCTCCACCAGCGGCTGGAGGCAGAGGAACGGCAGGGTCACCGGCAGCACCTCCGGGGCGATCTGCAACCGCACCTGGAGTCGCTCGCCGAACCGGGCCCGCTCGATGGTCAGGTACCGGTCGATCGAGCGCAGCTCCTCGGCGAGGGTGGTGAACTCGCCGTGCGCCCGGAACGAGTAGCGGGTGAACTCGGCGAACTCCAGGATCAGCTCCCGGGCCCGCTCCGGGTCGGTCCGGACGAACGAGCCGATCGCGGTCAGCGCGTTGTAGATGAAGTGCGGACTGATCTGGGCGCGCAGGGCGCGTACCTCGGCCCGGGCCAGCCGCTCCCGGGAGGAGTCCAGCTCGGCCAGGGCGAGCTGGTCGCCCGCCCAGTGCGCGGTCTCCAGGGTCGCCTGCACCAGCCCCGGCGCCGGCTGCCCGTCGGCGACCGCCACCAGCGCCCCGACCACCCGGCCGTCCGCGCTCAGCGGTGCCACCACCGCGCCCCGGACCGGGCAGTCCACCAGGTCGCAGCGCAGCTCCGAGTCGCGCAGCACGGTCGATCGGCCGGTGCCGGCCGCCCGCCGGGCCGCCGCGAGGAGCTGGTCGCCGTGGTGCGCGCCGCGTCCGTCGAGGGCGAGCAGGGTCTCCCGGTCGGTCAGGGCCAGGCCGGCCGCGCCGACCAGCGCCCGCAGATGGCGTACGGCCTTCGCCGCGCCCGTCGGGTTCAGCCCGGCCCGCAGCGGCTCGGCGGCCAGCCCGGCGGTGTGCAGCACCTCGTACGTGGCCCGCTGGGTGGCCGTGGCGATACCCCGCCGGGCGCGTAGTCGCAGCACCGCCCAGAGGGCCGCGGCGAGCGCGGTGACCAGCGAGACGACGCCGAAGAAAGCGGACAGGTTGCCACCCACGGTCCTGATCCTCGCGGTTGGCGAACCACCCGCCAAGGGGTCAGTACGCCCCCTTGCGGACCAGCACCACCCCGATGGTCCGCCACAGGATGCTCAGGTCGTAGGCGAGGGACCAGTTGTCGACGTAGTAGAGGTCGAGCCGGACCGCCTCGTCCCAGGAGAGGTCGGAGCGGCCGGAGACCTGCCAGAGCCCGGTGATGCCCGGCCGGACCAGCAGCCGGCGGCGTACGTCGCCGAGGAAGTCACCGTCGTCGGCGGGCAGCGGACGCGGCCCGACCAGCGACATCTCGCCCCAGAGCACGTTGATCAGCTGGGGCAGCTCGTCCAGCGAGGAGGCGCGCAGGAAGCGGCCCACCGGGAACACCCGCGGATCCTGCTTGATCTTGAACAGCATGCCGTCGGTCTCGTTCTGGTCGACCAGGCCGGCCAGCCGCTCCTCGGCGTCGACGTACATGGTGCGGAACTTCCAGACCCGGAAGGTCCGCCCCTCGTGGCCGACCCGGGGCTGGCGGAAGAAGACCGGCCCGGGGTCGGAGATCCGGATGGCGACCGCGATCGCGAGGAACAGCGGGATCAGCAGCACCAGGCCCAGCCCGGCGGCCACCCGGTCCATCAGGTTCTTGACCAGCAGCGCCGGGCCCGACAGGGTCGGCTCCTCGACGTGCAGCAGCGGCAGGCCCTCGATCGGGCGGATGTGCACCCGGGGACCGGCGATGTCGGTGAGCTGGGGCGCGACCACCAGGTCGACGCCGGAGCCCTCCAGTTGCCAGGCCAGCCGGCGCAGTTCGCCCGGCTCGGCGCTGGCCGAGCCGCACACCGCGATGGTGTCGCCGCCCACCTCGCGGACCAGGGCGAGCACGTCCCGGCCGGCGTGCACCGGCACCGGGGTCTCGATGCCGCGCGCGGCGGCGTATCCGTCGGTGAGGTGGATGGCGACCGGCACCAGGCCGGCACCGGGGTTGCGGGTGACCGCGGTGTAGACCTCCAGGCACTCCGGCAGGGTGCCGACCAGCACCATCCGGTGCCCGGCGTGCCCGGCCCGGCGCCGGATCGCGTGCAGCAGAACCCGGGCGATCATGCGCTCGAACAGGATCAGCAGCATCGCCCCGAGCAGGGCGAAGCCGACCGTCCATCGGGAGAGCGAGGTGGCCTTCGTCGCGAAGGCGATGAAGGAGACGGTGGCGGCGACCGCCACGCCGGCCCGGATCACCCGTTTGAACTCGTCCGGACCGAGGCCGAGATAGCGCCGGTCGTACGCCCGGTTGCCCCACAGGATGATCAACCAGCCGAGCGGCAGCAGCAGGAACGCGACCGAGTAGAACCACGACTCGGGTGCGCCCCGGAAGCCCGAGGTCGCCTGATCGAAGATCTGGATGGCCAGGTAGCTGGCCAGCGCCGCCGCGCCGAAGTCGAGCAGCAGCAGGATCGCGATGTAGGGACGGTGCCAGCGGGACACCCGGCGGCGGGCGCGGGCCCACGCCGACCGGGGTACGCCGTTGTGCGACGGCGAAGTCGGCGGCTGGATCTCGAAGCTGTCGACGTGCCGCACGCTCTTGCTCCGGCCGTTGTTGGTTACCGGGCGCTGGAGGCTTGTCGTCACCTCAACCCATGTCCTCCCGCATGACGCGCGCCCTCACTCGCCGTGAGGACCCGGGTCGCCCACCGTCCCAGTCTCCCACGCGAGCCGGGCCGGGACGGGCTGCCGGGACGGAAGCGGGCCCGTTGGTCTCGCAGGGATCTGGCCGGCTCCGTATCGGTTGTGAAGCCGGGGACCGAGCCACTATACCGATGGATCGCGGCTCGGGTAGAGGGTGCGAGTGGGACCTTTGGCGATCCGGGGCGGTTCCTCTCCGTAATCGCCCGGATGTAATTACTCACCGTACGAGGCGGGACAACCGTCGGTCAGCCAGTGGGCGGCCGCCCGTCTGGCAGGTGGGGCAGTACTGGAGGCTGGAATCGGCGAACGAGACCTCCCGGACGGTGTCGCCACAGACCGGACAGGGCAGCCCGGTCCGGGCGTGCACCTTGAGGCCGGAGCGCTTCTCGCCCTTCAGCTCGGCGGCCCGCTGGCCCATCGAACGGCGGACCGCGTCGCCGAGCACCGCCCGGGTCGCCCCGTGCAGCGTGGCGAGCTGGTCGTCGGTGAGCCGGTCGGTGATCGCGAACGGGGACAGTTTCGCCTCGTGCAGGATCTCGTCCGAATACGCGTTGCCGACCCCGGCCAGCACCGCCTGGTCGGTCAGCACCCCCTTGACCTGGCCCCGTCGGCTGCGCATCCGTTCGGCGAAGGTGGCCAGGTCGGCGTCGAGCGCGTCCGGGCCGAGCTTCGCCACCCCGGGCACCTGCGCCGGGTCGGTGACCAGGTACGCGGCCAGCTTCTTCTGGGTGCCGGCCTCGGTCAGGTCGAACCCGGAGCCGTCGTCGAGGCGTACCCGCAGCGCGATCGGGCCCTTGCCGGGGCGCAGCGGGGCGGCCGACGGGAACGCCTCCCGGTAGTGCAGCCAGCCCGCCCGAGCCAGGTGGATCACCAGGTGCAGCCCGCCCTCGAACCGGACGTCCAGGAACTTTCCGTGCCGGCCCGCGCCGACCACCGCCCGACCCGACACCGCGCCCGGCGGGGGGTCGTACGTCTTCAGGGCGCTGATCGCGGCGACCTCGACGCGCTCGACGCATCGGCCCACCGCCCGCTCGCGCAGGTAGCCGGCGAGCGCTTCCACCTCCGGTAGTTCGGGCACCTCACAACGGTAGCCTTCTTTCCCGTGAGAATCGTGGTGGCGCACAACCGGTACCGGGAAGCTCAGCCCTCCGGCGAGAACACCATCGTCGACGCGGAGATCGCCCAGCTCACCGCGGCCGGGGTGGAGGTGCTGCCGTTCATCCGCAGCTCCGACGAGATCCCGTCGATGTCGAAGCCGGCCAAGGCGCTGCTGCCGATCTCGCCGATCTGGGCGCCGAAGGCCCAGCACGACCTGGACCGCCTGCTCGTCGAGCACCGCCCCGACGTGCTGCACCTGCACAACCCGTACCCCCTGCTCTCGCCCTGGGTGGTGCGGACCGCGCACCGGCGCGGCGTGCCGGTGGTGCAGACGGTGCACAACTACCGGCAGGTCTGCTCGTCCGGTCTCTACTTCCGCGACGGCGTGATCTGCCAGGACTGCCGGGGGCGGGCGCTGGGCGTGCCGGCGGTCGTGCACCGCTGCTACCGGGGCTCCCGCGCGCAGAGCGCCCTGATGGCGACCACGCTCGCCGTGCACCGGCCGACCTGGCGGTCGGTGGACCGGTTCATCGCGCTCACCACCGCCGTCGCCGACCACCTCCGCGACTACGGCATCCCGGACGAGCGGATCGTGGTCAAACCCAACGCCATCCCCGACCCGGGGACCCCGGCGGCGCCCGGCGACGGCTTCCTCTACATGGCCCGGCTCACCCCGGAAAAGGGGCTGGACCTGCTGCTGAAGGCGTGGCGGCGGCACCCGGACGGCGCGCTCGGCCCGCTGCGGATCGCTGGCGACGGGGAACTGCGCCCACTGGCCGAGGCGGCCGCCGCCGAGCGTGCCGACATCACCTTCCTCGGCCCGCTCGACCGGCCCGGGGTACGCGCCGCGCTGGCGGAGAGCGCCGTGGTGCTGGCGACCTCCACCTGGCACGACGTGCTGCCGACCGTGATCATCGAGGCGCTGGCCAGCGGTCGTCCGGTGCTCGGCACCGCGCTCGGCGGCATCCCGTACCTGGTCGGCGCGGACACCCCCCGGGAGCCCGCCGGCACCGGCCCGGCCGAGGTGGCGTCAGCGCCTGCCGGGTCCTCGGGGCCGGCGATGCCGTCCGGCGTCGAGCGGGGCGAGGCCGGTTGGGTGGTTGCCCCGGAGCCGGCCGCGCTGGCCGCCGCGCTGCCGGTGGCCCGGGCCGGCGCGGCGGCGCTCGCCCCGGCGGCCCGCGCCCGCTACGAGCGCACCTTCCACCCCGACGTGGTCACCAAGCGCCTCATCGACATCTACGCCGACGTCGCCGCCGTGCCCACGTCATGATCCGCACACTTTCGGGGAAGTTGCCGCCGCCCGGCGCCGAGAGACAGCAAACTCCCCGAAGTTGTGTGGAACAAGGGGCGCGTCAGCGCAGGGAGGCGCGGGCGGAGAAGGCGATGCTGGCGAGCAGGAAACCGCCGTTGACGATCGTGAAGGCGACGACCAGCCAGACCGTCAGCGCCGGGGCGACGGCCAGCACCAGGCCGGCCAGGAAGATCACCGCACCGTAGTCGCGGACCAGCTTCACCAGGCGTACGGGGAGCGAAGTCGAGGCCACCATGCTGGCCGCGTTCGGGCCGGCCTGCATCACCGAGGTCACCAGGTTGACCATCCAGGTGCCGGCGAAGACCGCCACCAGCCAGATCGGGGTCGAGGGCCGCTGCGCCAGCGCGGTCGCCCCGAGTGCGGCGACCAGCGCGATCTGGGCGGCCACGTCGCAGAGCACGTCGACCCGGGCACCGGCCGGGCTGCTCTGCCCGGTGACCCGCGCGAGCTGCCCGTCCGCGCAGTCCAACGCGTACGCGATCTGCCAGCCGACCAGGGCGAGCAGCCCGACGACCCAGGCCGGGACGTCCCCGGCGGCCACCGGGCCGGCGAGCGCGATCACGGTGACCGAGGCGGCCAGGCCGAGCACCAGGTTGGTGAGGGTCAGCGTGGTCGGCCGCAGGCCCAGACGATGCGCGGCGACCGCGATCGCGGCACCCAGCCACTGGCTGATCGACTCGCTGAAGAGCCCGCCACCGCGGTTCCTGCCATGGAAGTCGGCGACCGTCGGGCGGGTCGCGTCAGCCACGGTGGTCGCAGAGTTCATCGGCGTAATCTCCCAGCCGTCGGCGGGTCTCGTCCGGCGACATCGCGAGGTGTTCGAGGATGGTGTAGCGGTCCGGCCGGGTGGCGGGCGCGAACTGCACCGCCTCGACGAACTGCTCGTCGGTCAGCCCGACGTCGGCCGGGAGCCGGGGCAGGTCGTGGCGTGACAGGCAGGCCGACATCTCGGCGAAGCGCCGTCGGTCGCCGCGGAGGAAGGTGCAGAAGAGCGCGCCCAGCCCGGCCAGCTCGCCGTGCGAGGCGGTCTCCGGGTAGAGCGCGTCGATGGCGTGCATGATCTCGTGGCAGCCGCCGCTGGCCGGGCGGCTGGTGCCCTCGATGGCCATCGCCAGGCCGCTGGAGATCAGCGCCTCGGCCAGCACGGTGACGAACGCGTCGTCGCCCATGTCGCCCGGGTGGTTGAGCACCGCCTCGGCGCCCGCCCGGGCCAGCGAGGCGGCCAGCCCGTCGAACGGCTCGGCGCGGACCTGCCGGGCCAGCTCCCAGTCGGCCAGCGCGCTGATGTTGCTGAGCACGTCACCGATGCCCGCGCGGTTGTGCTGCTCGGGGCCGGCCGCCACGAAGTCCAGGTCGACGATCACCGCGATCGGGATGTGCACCCCGTACGAGCCCTTGATCCCCTCGTTGACCAGGCTGGCCACCGGGGAGGCGATACCGTCGTTGGCCAGGGCGGTGGCCACGGTGACCATGGGCAGGCCGCGTCGGGTGGCCGCGTACTTCGCCACGTCGATGGTCTTGCCGCCGCCGATGCCGACCACCGCGTCGTACGACCGGGTGCGCAGCTTGGCCCCGAGATCGTCGGCGGCGTCGAGGGTGCCCCCGACCACGGTGAACACGTCCGCCGAGCGCAGCGACGGCCGGATCAGCTCGGCGATCTGCGCGCCCTGCCCGGGACCGACCACCACCGCCACGTCGCCGCCGGCGGAGATCCGTCCGTCGACGAGGATGGTGGCGAGGTCGGCCACCGCGCCCCGCCGGACGTCGATGTGCAGCGGGGTGAGGACCGTCCGGGCTAGTAGCGGCACGCGATCTCCCGCGCCCGGGCCAGGTCGGCGTGGTTGTCGACCTCCACCCAGGAGACGTCACCGATCGGCGCCGCCCGCACCTCGCCGCCCCGGTCGGCGAACTCCTGGTAGCCGTCCTCGTAGTAGAGGTTCGGGTCGCGCCGCCAGGTCGTCTCCAGCGCGTCGGCGAGCGCGTCGGCCACCTGCGGCTCGATCAGCGTCGCGCCGATGTACTCCCCGTACGCCTCGCCCGGGTCCATCAGCTTGGTGATCCGGGTGAGCTGGCCGGCGGCGTCGAAGGTGGTCTTCATCTCCTCCTCGGCCAGCGGCTTGATGTTGTCGATGGCCAGCAGGATGCCCGGGCCGCGCTCGGCCAGCAGCGTCTTCTCCACGCTCACCGGGTGCACGGTGTCGCCGTTGACCAGCAGCACCCCGCGGGAGAAGTACTCCCGGGCCAGCCAGAGCGAGTACGCGTTGTTCCACTCCTCGGCCCGGTCGTTGTGCACCAGGGTGATCGTGACGCCGTACTTCCGCTCCAGCGTCGCCTGGCGCTGCCGGACCGCGTCCGCGGCGTAGCCGACCACGATGACGATCTCGGTCAGCCCGACCTCGGCGAGGTTGCGCAGCGCGATATCGAGGATGGTGGTCTCCCCGTCGACCGGCACCAGGGCCTTGGGCAGGGTGTCGGTGTAGGGACGCAGCCGTCGCCCGGCGCCGGCGGCGAGCACCATACCGATCATGCGGCCATCATCCTTCGTTCGACCCGAGTTCATCCGGGGAGGATAGCTCCGCGCGGCCGACCGACCGCCGCCAACCTTCGTTCAGCCCGGCAGGGCGGCGAGGTCCGCCAGCATCACCAGCCGCTCCTCGGCGCTCAGCACCGCGTACGGGCCGGCGGCCCGCCGGTCGGTCTCCTGCTCGATGGCCAGCCGTTCCGGCCCGGGAGGCAGCGCGGCGACGCTGGTCGCGGTGTGCCCCGCGGCGGTCCACGCCGCCGCGTGCGCGTCCGCCCGGTGGTGGCGCAACGTGTCCAGCCGGTTGAGCAGCAGCACGCCGGGCGGGCTGCCCTCCGGCTCGTGTGGCGGGGCCATCGCGGCGAACGCGCCGGGCTCGTCCGACTCGGCCAGCACCAGGGCGTACGCCAGCACCCGGCCGAGCGCCGAAACCAGCCGGGTCACCCGGTCGTCGTGCCCGGCCCACAGCTCCTCGGTCGCCCTGGCGTGCACCTGCCAGAGCTCGCCGAGGAAGGCGAGCCCGCGATCGGTGGCGCAGCAGCCGCCGTCGGGCACGCGCTGGAGCATCCCGTACGCGACCTGCTTGTCGAGGGTGCGTTGACAGGTGGCCGGGTCCCGGTAGCGGGTCAACGCGGCGAGGCCGGGACCGCTCACCGTCCCGCCCGGGGTGGCGAGCCGGGTGCGGAACTCCACCAGGAAACCGCTGGCCGCCGGGCCGCCGTACCGTGAACTCAGTTCGGCGGCGTCGTCCCGGCCGGCGAGCATGCCGGCGGCGAAGGCCCGGTCGACCGCCGGGGCGACCAGCCCGGCGAACCGGTGCGGCGGCAGCTCGACCCGTTCGACATTCCGGCTCGGCACGTCGGCGGCCGCGCCGCGACCCGGAACGGCCGGATCGCTCACCGACCGATCGAGTGCAGGGCGGCGAAGGCCTCCTCGGCGATCCGCCGGATCAGCCCGTTGTTGACGTCGCGGTGCTCGTCCAGCAGCGCCACGTCCTCCTCGCCGAGCCAGCGGAACTCGGTGTGCTTGCCCGCCTCCAGCCGAGGTCGGGCGAGGTCGCCGTCGACCCGGACCAGGAAGTCGGTCTCCACCCGGTCCAGCCCGTCGTCGCCGGTGTATCGGTATTCACCGACCTGGCCGAGCACGTGCGAGACGGTCCAGCCGGTCTCCTCGGTGACCTCGCGGCGCAGCGCGTCCTCGACCCCCTCGCCCGGTTCGAGGTGGCCGCCGACGATGTCCCAGCAGTTCGGGAAGAGGCGCCGCTCGGGGGACCGGCGCTGGAAGAAGAGGCGGCCGTCGTCGTCCACGATCAGCGCGCCGGCGCAGCGGAGGGGCTCGGTGGGCACGCCACGACAGTAGCGAGCCGAAGCGGTTTCCGGCAGCGGGTGGTGCTCACCGTGACACTCGGCCGAACGGCTGGCCAGGGCTGTCGGCGACGGCCGGAGCGGGCATCTCGACTCCGGTCCGGGAGATGGCGTGGAGCAGTTGGTCGGCCAGGTCCGGGCGGCAGACCAGCAGGTCGGGCAGGCGCGGGTCGGACCGGTTGTAGCGCAGCGGCGAGCCGTCGATCCGGGAGGCGTACATCCCGGCGCCCAGGGCCACCGCGACCGGGGCGGCACTGTCCCACTCGTACTGGCCGCCCGCGTGGACGTACGCGTCGACCTCGCCGGTCACCACCGCGCACACCTTCACCCCGGCGGAACCCATCGGCACCGCCTGGGCGCCGAGCAGCCGGACCAGTTCGCCGACGAAGGCCGGCGGGCGGCTGCGACTGACCGCGATCCGGATCGGGCCGTCCGCCGCCGGCGGGGGCGGGCAGCCGGTGCCGAGGACGAGCTGGCCGCCGTCCAGTGTGGTGCGAGCCGGCAGGCCGACCGCGCCCGCGACCAGAGCACCGTCCGGGCCGGCCGAGCGTCGCCAGAGCGCCACGTGCACCGCCCAGTCCGTCCGGCCGGCCTCGGAGAACTCCCGGGTGCCGTCGAGCGGATCGATGATCCAGACCCGTTCCGCGTCGAGTCGGGCCGCGCGTTCCCCGGCCGACCAGGCCCGCCGCGCGTCGACCTGCTCCTCGGAGAGGACCGCGTCCGCCGGCCGCCAGCGGGCCAGCGCGGTCGTGAGCAGGTGGTGCGACCGGCGGTCGCCGGCGTCCTTGAGCGCGGCCGGGTCGGCGAAGCCCTGCTGGTCCCGCAGCGCGGTCAGCGCCGCGCCCGCGCGTCCGGCCAGCCACTCCGCGAAGGCCTGGTCGTCAGGCTGGCTGGTCCGGTCCTGGGCCATGTGCCTCACCACCTGTCTGCTGGGTCCCCCGCGACCCGTAATCCTTCGGCGGCCGGTGTTCGCGGCGCCAGCATCCGTCGGAAGGCGGACAGCCGGCGGGCGGAAGGTGGATCATCGGTGGATCTCCGTGGGCCCGGTTGGGCGGATCGACCGCCCGCATGTTGAACTTCGCGTGTATGTTGGTCGGACCGGCCGGACCAGGCCCTAGGCTCGTGCGCATGACCGCCGAGCAGCTGATCTCCTTCGCCCGTGGCGCTCCCTCGCTGGACATCGTCGATGTCGAGGGGCTCAAGGCCGCCGCCGTCCGCGCCTTCGATGCCGATCCCACCGGGATCACGGCGTACGGCACCGCCGTCGGCTACCCGCCCCTGCGTAGGTGGATCGCGGAGAAGCACGGTGTCGAGGCCGACCAGGTGCTGATCACCAACGGTTCCCTCCAGGCCGACGCCTTCCTCTTCGATCACCTGGTCCGTCGGGGCGACGCGGTGGTGGTCGAGCGCCCGACGTACGACCGGACCCTGCTCAACCTCCAGCAGATGGGCGGTGAGATCCACGGCGTGACGATCCAGCCGGACGGTCTGGACACCGCCGAGCTGCGCAAGCTGCTGGAGTCGGGGGTCCGGCCGCGGCTGGCCCACGTCATCCCGAACTACCAGAACCCGGCCGGCGTGACCCTGTCCCTGGAGAAGCGCCGGGAGCTGCTCGACCTCGCGGCCGAGTACGGCTTCACCATCTTCGAGGACGACCCGTACGCGGACATCCGGTTCCGGGGTGAGCCGCTGCCGTCGATGCTGTCGATGGACACCCGGGGTGTGGTGGTGCACGCCTCCAGCTTCACCAAGACGGTCTGCCCGGGCGTCCGGGTCGGCTACCTGGTCGGTCCGGCCGAGTTGATCGCCGCGATCGCCAAGAAGGCGACCAGCCTCTACATCTCGCCCGGCATGGTCTCCGAGGCGATCGTGCACCAGTTCTGTGTCTCCGGGGACATCGAGCGGTCCATCCACACCGTGCGTACCGCCCTCGGCGAGCGGGCCGCGGTGCTCGCCGAGTCGCTGCGCCGGCACATCCCCGAGGCCCGGTTCGTCGAGCCGGACGGTGGCTACTTCCTCTGGGTGGAGCTGCCGGAGGACGTCGAGGTGGACCGGCTCGCCCCGGCCGCCGCGGAGCGTGGCGTCGCGGTGGTCAAGGGCAGCGACTTCCTGGTGGACGGCGGCCGGCACGCGCTGCGGCTGGCGTTCTCCGCGGTGACCGCGGACCGGATCGACGAGGGCGTCCGGCGGCTGGCCGAGGCGATGGCCGCCGTTCGGGGCTAGATTTCTGTCGGATTTCCGACAGTAGTGCGATGCCGGCCGGCTTAGCTCTCCCGCTGGGCCGGCCGGCGGCTCACAATGCTGCGAGCGCCGTTCGCCTCCCTGGTGACGGAGTCCGCCGTCCGGGGAGCCCCCGGCGGGGCCGCCGGCGCGCGCAGCACAATTCCCGCCCCCAAATGGTGCCGGGTGGGCCGTGTCGCCCCTCACCCCCCTGACGCGGCCGGCCCGCCCGGCGCCACCCCGTACGCCGCCCGGACGGGTGGTGGCCGTGCCGCCGTCGCCCGTACGGATGTCGTCCGCGCCGCCGTCTTCCGCCGCTCGCTCGCGCTGCGATTCGCCCCGATCGGCGTAACCTGCAAGCCGCAGCATCGTGGGGAGGGGGCGAGATGACGGACCGGGTGGCACGCGATCGCACCGTTGGGCAGAACGGCAGCCGGGTGCTCAGGCCACGGGCCTGGGCGGCACCGGTACGCGCCATGTCCCGCATCCTCAACGCCGACGGCTCCCCGGGTACGCCCGAGCCGACCGGCCCCGGCCGGAGCGGGGTCGTCGACTGCGGCCTGTACGTCGACGGCGAGCGCCAGTCCGGCGAGTGGCACTACGCCGACGCCCTGGCGGCGGCCGGCCGGCGGCGGAACGCCTTCGTCTGGCTCGGTCTGCACGAGCCGGGGCTGGACGAGATGACCGAGATCGCCGCCACCTTCGGCCTGCACGAGCTGGCCGTGGAGGACGCGGTCAAGGCCGAGCAGCGACCCAAGCTGGAGCGCTTCGGGGACGTGGCCTTCCTGGTGCTCCGGACCGCCCGCTACTGCGAGCACACCGAGCTGACCGAGAACTCCGAGGTGGTGGAGACCGGTCAGGTGATGCTCTTCATCGGGCCGAACTTCCTGATCAGCGTCCGGCACGGGGACGCCTGCCGGCTCTCGCCGGTCCGGGCCGACCTGGAGGCGAAGCGGGAGCTGCTGGGGCACGGCCCGTGGGCGGTCGCGTACGCGATCACCGACCGGGTGGTGGACCTCTACCTGGAGGTCGCCGACCGGCTGGAGGACGACCTCGACGTGCTGGAGGCCGACGTCTTCGACCGGCAGGGCAGCGGCCGGATCCAGCGGATCTACCAGATGAAGCGGGAGCTGGTCGAGTTCAAGCGGGCGGTGGCACCCCTTCAGCGCCCGCTGCTCACCCTCACCTCGCAGGTCAACCGGGAGGTGCCGCAGGAGGTACGGCGCTACTTCCGGGACGTGCAGGACCACCTGAGCCGGACCGTCGAGCAGGTCAAC
This sequence comes from Micromonospora eburnea, assembly GCF_900090225.1. Taxonomy (NCBI): domain Bacteria; kingdom Bacillati; phylum Actinomycetota; class Actinomycetes; order Micromonosporales; family Micromonosporaceae; genus Micromonospora; species Micromonospora eburnea. The sequence continues at coordinate 6,955,397 of NZ_FMHY01000002.1, read as the reverse complement.
TCGTACGACGACCTGCTCAACTCGATCCTGCAGGCGCGGCTGGCCCAGGTCACCGTCGACCAGAACAACGACATGCGCAAGATCGCCGCGTGGGCCGCGATCGGCGCGGTGTGGACCGCGATCGCCGGCATCTACGGCATGAACTTCGACATCATGCCCGAGACGAAGATGACGTACGGCTATCCGGTCGTGCTGGCGGTCATGCTCGCCATCTCACTGGCCCTCTACCGGTGGTTCCGGCGCAACGGCTGGCTGTAGCCGTCGTTCCTGGCGGCGCGTGCTCGCCAAACGGGAGCGCCGGCCGTGGGGGCATTCCCACGTGCCGGCGCTTTCCGGGCCCGGTGGCCTCAGCGGCGACCGCTGGTCTTGGTGGTGTTCTTCCCGTTGTTCAGCGCCTTGCTGACGTCGACCGCCGGGCGGCCGGAGGTGTCCCGGGCACCCTCGGCGACCGAGGGCACCTTGTCCGTCGGCTTGATCACCGGTTGGCTGCCGGACGTGGCGGTGGCGGCGCTGCCGCCCCCGGCCACCGCCGAGCTGCCGGCGCCGGTGGCCTGGGTCACCTTCGCGCTCGGGTCTGGCGTCTCCACCACGATGGTGTCGACGTCCTCGTGCATCGGCGCCAGCCGGCCGGTCGGGTCGTACTCGGCCCACTCCTGCTGCTCGCGGCGGCGGCGCATGGCCACCGCACCGGCCAGCCCGGCGACGGTGCCGGCGGCCAGCAGGCCGACCATCCGGCCCGCCGAGTTCCGCTTCTGCTTCTTCCTGGCGGCCTTGAGGTTCCTGGCCTTCGCCTTCCGGCTCACCGCTGCCTGTTTCGCGGCGGCCTTCCGGCCGGCGGTCGTCGATTTGCCCGCGGCCTCGGCCTGGGCCTCGCGCATGGCCAGGATCAGCGGCGCGAGCGCCGCGACCCCCGAGGCGAGCCCGCTCGACGCCCGATCCCGGACCATGATCGCGGTGGGCGCAACGGCACCCCGGGCTGCCTGGACCCGCGGGCCGACCGTGGCGCCGGCACCCTTCGCCGCATGCGTCGCGGCCTGCCTCAGGTGACCGATGCCCTGGTTCAGCTCCGCCTTCGCGAGCTGCCCCTGGGTTCTACGCCGCCCGATTCCAAACACGGTCCCACCTCCTGGCGAGTTGTTCCTTCGTCATCCTCCACCTTCGGATGCCTTCGCATGGCCAGATCGGGCACATGGGAGGATCCGCATGGAACTGACCGACAAGTGAGGAGTACCCGTGGCCGAGGCTGTCTACGCCACCTTGCACACCAACGCCGGCCCGATCCGGCTGGAGCTCTTCCCGAACCACGCGCCCAAGACCGTCCGGAACTTTGTCGAGCTGGCCGAGGGCACCCGGGAATACATCGACCCGCGCACCGGCCAGCCGGGCAGCGGGCCGTACTACGACGGCACCATCTCGCACCGCGTGATCAGCGGCTTCATGATCCAGATGGGTGACCCGACCGGCACCGGCCGCGGCGGCCCGGGCTACAAGTTCGCCGACGAGTTCCACCCGGACCTGCGCTTCGACCGGCCGTACCTGCTGGCCATGGCGAACGCCGGGCCGGGCACCAACGGTTCGCAGTTCTTCATCACGGTCTCGCCGACCCCGCACCTGAACAACCGGCACACGATCTTCGGCCAGGTGGCCGACGAGGAGTCCGCGAAGGTGGTCGACTCGATCGCGAACACCCCCACCGGCCCGAGCGACCGGCCGCTCCAGGACGTGGTCATCGAGCGCGTCGAGATCGAGCAGAAGCAGGCGTGAGCGAGCGGCGGGTACCTTTGCTCGCATGACTGAGCGCTCCGGGCAGGCAGGTGACGCCACCGGCGGGCCGGTGCCGACCACTCCGGTCTGCTACCGGCACCCCGACCGGGAGACGTACGTCCGGTGCACCCGTTGCGACCGGCCGATCTGCCCTGAGTGCATGCGGGACGCCTCGGTCGGGCACCAGTGCCCGGAGTGCGTCAACGAGGGACGCCGTAGCGTGCGGCCGGCGCGTACCGCCTTCGGTGGCGGTGCCGCCGGCCGCGAGGGCTACGTCACAAAGACCCTGATCGCGCTGAACGTGCTGGTGATGGTCCTCTCCCTCGCCTCGGCCCGGAGTGGGACCGCGGTCGCCGGCGGCTCTGGCCTGGGCGGCCTGCTCGGCGACTCCACCCCGCTGACCCGATGGGGCGGGGTGCTCGGCTACGCCTCGTACGTCCCCTTCGGGCCGGCCCACGGCGTCGCCGCCGGCGAGTGGTATCGACTCGTCACCGCGATGTTCCTGCACTTCGGCCTGGTACACCTGCTGCTCAACATGTGGGCGCTCTGGGTGCTCGGTCGGAGCCTGGAGTCGGTGCTCGGGCCGCTGCGCTTTCTCGCGCTCTATCTGATCGCCGGAATCGGCGGCAACGTCGCGGTCTACCTGTTCAGCGCGCCTAACCAGACCTCGGCCGGAGCGTCGACCGCCATCTTCGGCCTGTTCGCCGCGATCTTCGTGATCATGCGCCGGCTGGGCCGGGACACCTCGGCGATCGTGCCGATCCTGGTGATCAACCTGATCTTCACCTTCACCGTGCCGCGCATCTCCGTCGCCGGCCACCTGGGCGGCCTGGCCGTCGGCGCGTTGATGGCTCTGGTCCTGGCGTACGCCCCGCGGATGCGGCGGACCATGTTCCAGGCGGCGGGCGGGGCGATCCTGGTGGTGGCGCTGCTCGGGCTGGTCCTGGTCCGGACCGGGATGCTGCTCGGCTGAGCGGTGGGGTCGAGGCGGCCGGGTCCCCTGGCCGGCCGACCGGCGCCGGCGCCACCCGCCGGCCCGCTGGCCCGGCGTCGTGACCGTCAGCCGGCGGTGGAACGGGCGGCGTGCAGCGCGTCGGCGACCTCCTCCAGCGGCGCGTCCAGGTCGTACCGGCCGAACAGGTGCAGCGAGTCGCCCGCGTCGATCTCCAGCGTCTCGGCGGTGAGCCCGCGCCGGGTACGCCGTTCCACCCGGACCGCCTCCACGGCCGGCCAGGGCAGCCGCCGCCAGCCGGCGAAGCCCTGGCGCACGGCGATCCCCTCGGCGTCGACGGCCAGCCGGACCGGCGCGACCAGGTCACGCAGGGCCCAGCCGGCGAGCCCGGCGGCGGCCAGCCCGGCGAGCACGAGCCGGACCCGGTCACCGTCGGTGAAGAGCAGACCCAGGGCGACCAGGACGACCACTCCGAGCAGCTTGGCCGCTGGCAGGGCGCCCGGCACCCGCCACTGCCGGGCCGGGGGCGACGGTGGAATCACCGCCCCAGCATGCCAGCCGCCCGAGCGCCCGTCGGGACGGCCCGGAAACGGGGGAGGACGGCCGGCCGGGTCAGCACGTAGGATCGGGGCAAGCCAGGTTACCGGGGAGTAGACATGAGTGACGCGGTCATCGTCGGTGCGGTACGCACCCCGGTCGGGCGGCGCAAGGGCAGCCTCGCCGGCGTCCATCCGGTCGACCTCTCGGCGCACGTGCTGCGGGCCCTCGCCGAGCGGACCGGGATCGACCCCGGTCAGGTCGACGACGTGGTCTGGGGCTGCGTGTCCCAGGTCGGCGAGCAGTCCTGGAACGTCGCGCGCAACGCCGTGCTCGCCGCCGGCTGGCCCGAGTCGGTCCCCGGCACCACCCTCGACCGGCAGTGCGGGTCGAGCCAGCAGGCGCTGCACTTCGCTGCCGCCACCGTCGTGTCCGGCCAGGCCGATCTCGTGGTCGCCGGTGGGGTGGAGTCGATGACCCGGGTGCCGATGGGCTCCAGCGTGGCCGGCGGGATGCCGTTCAGCGGGGCGATCCTGGACCGCTATCGGGGCGTCGAGGGCGTCGCCGAGGACAACCCGCTCCCGTTCAACCAGGGCGTCGGCGCCGAGCTGATCGCCCAGCGGTGGCGCTTCTCCCGCGCGCAGCTCGACGAGTACGCGCTGGCCAGCCACGAGAAGGCGGCCGCCGCGCAGGACGCGGGCGCGTTCGATCCCGAGCTGGCCCCGGTGCCGCTGGCCGACGGTGGCAAGTTCACCGCAGACGAGGGCATCCGGCGGGACACCACGCTGGCCAAGCTCGGCGAGCTGGCCACCCCGTTCAAGGCCGACGGCGTGGTCACCGCCGGGTCCGCGTCGCAGATCTCCGACGGCGCGGCGGCGCTCGCCGTCACCACCAGCGAGTGGGCCAGCCGGCACGGCCTGCGCCCGCTGGCCCGGGTGCACACCGCAGTGGTCGCCGCCGACGACCCGGTCACCATGCTCACCGCACCCATCCCGGCCACCGCGAAGGCGCTGCGCCGCGCGGGGCTGGGCATCGAGGAGATCGGGGTGTACGAGGTGAACGAGGCGTTCGCCCCGGTGCCGCTGGCCTGGCTGGCCGAGACCGAGGCGGACCCGGAGCGGCTGAACCCGCGCGGCGGGGCGATCGCCCTGGGGCATCCGCTCGGCGGGTCCGGCGCGCGGATCATGACCACCATGCTCCAGCACATGCGGGACAACGGGATCCGCTACGGCCTGCAGACCATGTGTGAGGGCGGCGGCATGGCCAACGCCACCATCGTCGAGCTGCTCTGAGGCGTTCGGCCTCGTCGTCGGGCTCGCTGTCGGACAGCGGGTGCGATTGCGGGAGTGGAAGTTCCAGAAATCGGGAGTGACCCATATCACCCCTGCGCATATGCTCGTTGCATCTTGCATGGACGTGTTCTCACGAACGTTCCTTCCGGCCGCCGCCGAGACCGGCCTGGCGACCCAGACCGTCAGCCGTCACATACCGATCTTCCGCCGGTGCGTCGGCTCCGGAGACGCCCCGATCCTGGTCACCCGCTGTAGCCGCCCCGATCAACCGATCGGCGGCGACTACCTCATGCTCCTCACCCACCGCCGGCTGGTGGTCACCCGGCAGACCCGGGTGCTGCACCGGCTGCGCCTGCACCTCAACACCGAACTGGGTGAGCTGAGCAACGTCACCTGGAGCCCCGACCCCCGGTCGCAGAGCGTCGAGCTGGCGGCGACCGCCATCGACGGGGTCCGCGAGCGGTTCCTCATCCGTACCCACCACCCGAAGCAGGTATGGCAGGTCGACACCCTGCTCAACCACGCCTTCCGGACCCGACTCCGGAAGCCTGCGGAGCGGCTGGTCGCCACCATCGGCGAGCCGCCGGTCGGTGCCCGGCCGTTCGCGTTCCGCCCCGCGCCGGTGCGCTAGACGATGCGATCTTGCGAATGACCACCGGTGCGGGCGTGTCGGTACCCTCGCCCGATGGGACATGAAGAGCTTCCGACCCTTGAACTCGCCTTTCCCGGTCCGGAACGTGACCGTGGGGTGGCGGCGATCCTGAGTGGTCAGAAGACCGCGCTCACGGGCCTGCTGGAGATTTACGAGCACGCCGGAGAGGCGGTGCCGGCGACCGGTCAGCGATTCTCGGTGCTTGATTCGGAGGGGCGTCCGGCGGTCACGATCGAGCTCGTCGACGTGCGCGTCGTTCCGATGAAGGAGATCGACGACGACTTCGCGCGAGCCGAGGGGCGTGGCTACGCTGACGTGGCAGCGTGGCGGGCGGCCCACGAGGAGTTCTTCCAGAGCGAGGGCGTGCGCGAGTTCCTGGGCCGGACCCCGGCCATCGATGACGACACCCTCGTCGTCGCCGAGCGCTTCCGTGTGGTCGAGCCCGGCGACGCGCGTACTCCGTGACCCGCACCCGCCAGCGGTGAGGCGGATCGCCGGGGTCGGCCAGCATCCAGCCGGCCCCGGCGATCTGCTCAGTAGACCCGGGAGCCGATGAAGTCGGAGTGGCCGTAGCCGACCGGGTTGGCGTACGAGCGGGACTCGAAGGACCACTGCTGGCGGGTGCTGGTGGAGCAGGTGGCCAGCCGCAGCCGTGGGGTGCCCAGCAACGGGCTGTCGAAGCCGACACAGAGGTTGGTCGCACCGGCCGGCTTGAGCTGGTTGCCGGCGAAGACGAACTTCTGGTTGAGCCCGCCGTTGCAGTCGTAGGTGTTGACCGTGGTGTTTGCGGTCAACGAGCCGCCGGTCACGTCCAGGCAGCGGTCGTGGGACAGCTCGGAGTGCAGCGACTGTCGCGCCGGGTCGTACCAGAAGCCCTGGTTGCGCCCGCCGTGGCAGCCGTACGACTGCTGGACCGTGTTGTTACGGGAGTCGTACCCCTTGCCGTCCACGCAGGTGCCGGTGGCGACGTTGCGTAGCTGCTTGAACTCCAGCAGCCCGTTGATCAGCGCGCCCTGCCCGGTGCTGGCCGGGTCGACGCAGGTCGCCCGCGCCTGGCCCGAGTTCCAGAACTGCGTCATGCACTGGGCGAACATGCCGTGCCCACGGTAGTTGGGGTGGAACGACTGCCGGGCGGCGTTCTCGTCCCAGATGCCGATCTCGATGTAGAGACCGCGGACCGAGGTGTTGTCGGTGCACACCTCGTGGCCGTGGAAGAGCCGGCTGGCGTCCAGGTAGCGGGTGCCGGTGTTGGTCGCCGCCGCCCGCAGGGCGGACTCGAACAGCGGTACGGCCTTGTTCCGGGCGAACGCCGCGTCGGCGAGGTAGAGCAGGCAGCCGCCGGAGTACCAGCCGGGGAAGTTCGGGTTGTCCTCCACGTCCGGGCTGCCCGGGCTCGGGTACGACATCAGCACCAGCTCGTAGTCGGAGCGCAGGTAGCCGGCGGAGGTCATGGTCTGCCGGATGGAGTTGAGCGCGTCCTCGACGGCGGCGCGGCTGCCGTCGGTGCGGATCGTCCACTGGTCGGTGTACGTCGGCCAGCACGCTCCCTGGAGGAAGACCCGGCGGATCGCGCAGTCGGTGGCGACGGGCCCGAACTGGATGGTGCCGTCGCCGTTCGCGCCGACGACCACCCAGATCAGCTTGATGTGCGTGTTGCGCGCCTTGATCGCCAGGTAGTCGCCCTGGTTCAGCTCGTTGTGCTGGGTCGGGCCGCCGGCGATCAGGTTCCACGGGGTGGCGCCCGAGCAGGCCAGGTTGTACTTCTCGTCGGCCGGGATCCCGGTACGGAAGACCGCCTGGTCGTACGAGCGGTCGCACCAGTTGCCGTCCTGGTGGGTGCCGGGCACGTAGTTGCCGACTCCCTCGCCGGAGATCTCGCTGTCGCCCATGGTGACCAGGGCGGTCCGCCGTTGTTCCAGCGGCCGGAGTTCGGGTGAGCCGTAGAGGGCGGTGGCCTCGGCGGCGCGGACGGATTCGAGGGCCGTGGGGAGCGGCTGGACGGCGGGCCGGTCTGCGGCGGCCGCGGGGGCGGCCGGTCCGACCAGCATCGGTAGGGCGAGAGCGGCGGCGGACAGGACGGCCACGGCCCGCCGCCGGGTCGTCCGTTCGCGCCTGGTGGGGGTGCCAAGCATCGACGCACTCCTTTCCACTCAATCGCGGGACGTCGATTGAGTTACCCGACGGTAACCGGGTGGAGGCGGTATGTGAATACGTCTCGTCGGCCTTGCGGCCGACTGTGGAAGGGAACTTTTCCGACACATCGGGCGGGCCGGATGGGTGGCGAACTCGGGGCGAGCGGTCAAGATGCCGTCCCACTCTGGGACATGCTCCGCTGCCGCGACGACCAACCGGGTTACGCTGAGGCCGACTTACCGTTGCCACCGTGGAGAACCCGTGAAGCTCTCGATCCTCATGCCGGTCTTCAACGAGGAGGAACGCATCGCGGATGCCCTTAAGCAGGCATTGGCGGTGGATTACCCGTGCGAGATCGAGCTCGTCGTGGTGGACGACGGGAGCCGGGACGGCACCGGTGAGGTGCTCGGCCGGATGGACGACGCGCGGCTGCGGGTGATCACCCACCCACGCAACGCCGGCAAGGGCGCGGCGATCAGAACCGCCGTGGACAACGCCGAGGGTGAATACATGGTCATCCTCGACGCCGACCTCGAATACGACCCGCAGGACATCCCGCGGCTGCTCGAACCGGTGCTCGACGGGCGGGCGACGGTGGTCTACGGCAACCGGACCTTCGGCAGTCACAGTGCCTACAGCTTCTGGTACGTGATTGGCAACAAAGGCGTCACGATGGCGGCGAACGTGCTGTTCAACTCGTACATCGGCGACCTGGAGACCTGCTTCAAGCTGATGCCGCTGGAGCTGTACCGTTCGCTCCAGGTCCGGTCCCGTGGCTTCGGCATGGAGGCCGAGGTCACCGGCAAGCTGCTCCGCCAGCGCATCCGCCCCTACGAGGTGCCGATCAGCTACCGGGCCCGGGGTCGCGAAGAGGGCAAGAAGATCACCTGGAAGGACGGCGTCGAGGCCATCTGGATCCTCGCCCGCGAGCGCGCCCGGCGTCGCTCGGCCAGCGTCGCCGCGAACTGACGCCGCACGGCGCGCCCCCGATCAAGCAATGGCGGCATCCCAGGACGGGATGCCGCCATTGCGCGATCGAGAGTGGTTCAGGCGATGGCCGGGGCCGGGGTGAGGAACGCGTCGATCGAGCGGCGTAGCCCGGCCGCGTCCAGGCCGTGCCAGCGGTCGTGGTCCTCGGGCGTGCCGTAGCGGCGCAGCTCCGACCGGCCCACGCCGAGGGCGAGCAGCCGGTGCGGCCGGTCGGCCAGCGCCGCGGCGACCACCCGGGCCGAGGTGCCCGCCAGATACGGCTCGACCAGGATCACCTCGGTGCCCGCGAGGGCCCGCAGACCGGCCACGTCGAACGGCCGCGGCCGATGGGTGTACGCCACGGTGACCGGCCGGTCGGTGACCGCCGCGAGCGCCTGGTCCAGCACCGGACCGACCGCCACCAGCAGCGGCGCTCCCGGGCCGGCGTCGCGGACCACCCGCAGGTCACCCGCGTCCGGGTACGCCTGCGTGTTGCTCCGCGTGGACAACCGCACGTACGCAGAGCCCTGCCCGCACACCACGTTCCGCAGCAGCCCGGGCACCTCGTCCCGGTGGCCGGGCACGTGCACCGTCCAGTCGTGCAGGGTGTCGATCAGCGCCACGTCGGCCGGGCTGAGATGGGTGCGGCCCGCCGCCGCCCGGTCGTACGACGCGCCGACGCTGACCAGCACCGCCCCGACCCCTTGGTGGTCGAGATCCAGCTTGATCTGCTCGTACGCCCGCTCGACGAGGAACGGAGCGTAGCTGTGCACGATCGGGCGCTGCCCGGTCAGCGCGAGCCCACCCGCCACGCCCATCATGAGCTGCTCCCGGATGCCGACGTTGATGACCCGGTCCGGGTGGCGCTCGGCGGCCGGGGCGAACGCCGCGGCGGAGATGTCGGCCAGGACGATGGTGGTCCGGGGGTCGTCCAGGAAGTCGGTGGCCGCCGCCACGAAGGTCTCGCGCATGCTCATTCTCCGTCCGTGACGACCGCGACGACGACGTGCGGCCGGTGGTTGTCGTGTCCGGTGAGGGCGGTGTGCAGGGCCTCGTGGTCCCGGCCGTCGACGGTCGCGGCGGTCCACCCGTTGGCGGTGAACCGGCTGGCCACGCCGCCCGGCCAGCCGTGACTGGCCGACCTGTTGTCCAGCACGATCGCGGTCAGGCTGGCCAGCCCGGTCGCCCCGGCGTACGCGATCGCCTCGTGGTTGGAGCCCTCGTCCAACTCGGCGTCGCCGAGCAGCACGTACACGCGCGGGTCGAACCGGCCCTGGGCCCGCAGCCCGAGCGCGGTGCCCACGCCCAGACCCAGGCCGTGGCCGAGCGACCCGGAGCCGATCTCCACCCCGGGCACCAGCAGGTGGTCCGGATGGTCGCCGAGGCGGCTGTCCGGGCCACCCTGGTCGTCCAGCCACTCCACCGGCACGAAGCCCTTGGCGGCGAGCAGGGCGTAGTAGCCGGCGACCGCGTGCCCCTTGGAGAGCAGGAAGCGGTCCCGGTCGGGGTCCTCCACGGTCGCCGGGGTGATCCGGAGCACCCGGTCGTAGAGCACCTGGAGCACGTCCAGCGTCGAGTACACGTTCGCGCCGAACTCGCGCCCGGCGCGTACCCGGTCGAGCAGCGCCCGCAGTACGGCGGGGTCGGTGGCGGTCGTCGTCGTCATACGGATAGCCTCGAAGTTGAAGCGCACTTCAACTCAAGGCTCTGTGATGCACGAAGCACTCACCATCGGACAGCTCTCCGCGCGCAGCGGGGTGGCCCCCTCCGCGCTGCGCTACTACGAGCGGCTCGGACTGATCCGGTCCCACCGGACCGGCGGCAACCAGCGCCGGTACGCCCGCACCGAGCTGCGCCGGGTGGCGTTCGTCCGGATCTCCCAGCAGGTCGGCGTCTCCCTGGAGGAGATCCGGGAGGCGCTGGACTCGCTGCCGTCCGCGCGTACGCCCACCCCGGAGGACTGGGCGGCGCTCTCCCGCGCCTGGCGGGACCGGCTGAACGAGAAGATCCGGCTGCTCGGCAAGCTCCGCGACGACCTGGACGGTTGCATCGGCTGCGGCTGCCTGTCGTTGCAGCGCTGCACCCTCTACAACCCGGACGACTCGCTGTCCGCCGAGGGCCCCGGCGCCCGGCTGGTGCTGCCCCGCCCCGACGGCGCCCCGGCGCCGGCCTGACCGGTCACCGGACCAGCAGCACCTTGCCGACGTGCTGGTTCGTCTCCACCACGCGGTGCGCCTCGGCCGCCTCGGTCATCGGCACCCGGCGGTCCACGATCGGCCGGATCCGCCCCGCCTCGACCAACGGCCACACCTGCTCGCGTACGCCCCGGACGATCTCCGCCTTCTCCTCCGGCGGGCGGGAGCGCAACGCCGTGGCGTGCACCGAGGCTCGCTTCGCCAGCAGCACGCCCAGGTCCAGCTCGCCCTTCCGGCCGCCCTGCATGCCGATGACCACGAGCCGCCCGCCGGTGGCCAGCGCCGCCACGTTCCGGGGCAGGTACGCGGCACCCATGATGTCCAGGACGACGTCCGCGCCCCGGCCGTCGGTGACCCGGCGTACCTCCTCGACGAAGTCCTGCTCCCGGTAGTCGATGGTGTGCGCGGCACCCAGCTCACGCAGCCGCGCGTGCTTCGCCGTCCGGGCGGTCACCACGACCGTCGCGCCGAGGGCCTCGCCGAGCTGGACGGCGAACGTGCCGATCCCGCTGCCCCCACCGTGCACCAGCAGCGTCTCGCCCTTCGCCAGCCCGGCGAGCCGGACCACGTTCGACCAGACCGTGCAGGCCACCTCCGGCAGCGCCGCCGCGTCGACCACGGTCACCCCGGCCGGCACCGGCAGCACCTGCGCGGCCGGCACGGCCACCCGCTCCGCGTACCCGCCGCCGGACAGCAGCGCGCAGACCGCCTGCCCGACCGCCCAGGTGGTCACCTCGGCGCCGACCGCGGCGATCACCCCGGAGCACTCCAACCCCGGGTACGCCGGCGCACCCGGCGGCGGCGGATAGTGCCCCTGTCGTTGCAGCAGGTCCGCCCGGTTCACCGCGCTGGCCCGTACGTCGATCAGCACCTCGTCGGGGCCGGGCTCGGGGTCGGGCACCTCCGCCCAGACGAGGGCCTCGGGTCCGCCGGGTTCCGGGATCGTGATCGCGCGCATGGCCCAGTCTTACCCGATCCGTCCCGCCGTCCACGCCCGGCTCAGGATCTCGTCCACCGTCTCCTCGGGTGTCTGTGCCGAGGTGTCCAGCCAGAGCCCGATCCGGGGCGTGTCGGCGCGGAACCCGGCGTCGAAGTCGGCCACCGGCCAGTCCCCGTACCCCTGCTTGGGTCGGTCCCGCTCGCGGACGGCGACCACCTCGGCGCGGGGCGCGAGTACCACCACCGCGAGCGGCCGGTGCCGGATCCGCTCGACCATGGCTGGCAGCTCGGCGCCGATCACGATGTCCTGGAGGACGACGGTGAAGCCCTCGGCGGCGTACCGGTCGGCCACCGTGGCGGCCAGGTCGTAGCGGAGCCGGAGCTGCCGCCATGCCTCGTCCGAGAGCTCCGCCGTCATCGCGGCCTGCCCGCTGACGATCATCCGCCGGAAGACGTCACCGCGCAGGTGCACCGACCGGGACAGCCGCTGGGCCAGCAGCTCGGCCACAGTGGACTTGCCGGCCGCCATGATTCCGGTGATCAGGACCACCCCAGGGTTGTTCCACACGCACGACATCTTGTCAGCGAGGGTGGGACGGTGGCTCGCCCGTTATCCGGTCCGTGGCAGACTAGGCACGGTCGCGTACCCCGCCGGGACGCGTCCGGGAGGGTTCGCCTAGTGGCCGATGGCGCTGGTCTTGAAAACCGGTAAGGCAGCGATGTCTTCGTGGGTTCGAATCCCACACCCTCCGCCACTCGGAACAGCAGAAACGCCCCCTGACCAGCGCGAACGCCGGTCAGGGGGCGCGTCTGTAGACCGTAAGTCGGTCTCACTTCGTCCCGCTGGGGGCCGCCGCGTCTCACTGGTTGTGTCGTTTACGTGTCGGCGCTCTCCGGGCCGTCCTCGGTCGGCCCCGGCTCCGCTTCCGTGCCCAACGCACCCTCGATTCGCTTTCGCGCGGCCTCGTCCTGGCCGTCGATGCACGACGCGTAGACCTTCAGCAACACGTGAACGCTGTGCCCGGCCCATTGGGCGACCTGGGTAGCCGGAACCCCGGCGTTGAGCCAGAGCGACACGGCGGCGTGTCGCAAGTCGTACGGCCGGTGCGCCAGCGGTGAGCGCTGCTGAGCCGGAGTCAGGGCGGTTTCGCGTGCCTGCCGCCAGGCACGCAGGTAGGTGCTCTTCGACACCGGGGCCGGCCGAGCGCCAGCAGCGTTGAACATCCGCCCGTTCGTGTTCCGGCAGTACGTCACGAGGTGGTGCCGCAGGATGCGGACCAGCTCAGGACAGGCCGGCACGTCGCGGGTCGCCTTCTTCGCCCGATGCTTCAACTCCCGATCTTCCAGCGATGTGCCGCTGTCGCTCCAGTCCTCCCCGACCTGTTGCGTCGAGCCGCTGAGGTGCAGCCAGCCCCAACCCTTCTCGGGAAGCTCGCACTCGTCGGCCCGTAGATGGATGACCTCGGACGGCCGCAGCGCGGAGAAGTACATGCAGGCGAAGAAGCCTTCCAGGTGCGGGTCGCGTTTCCGTACCGCCGCGAGCAACGAACGGGCCTGGTTGGGGTTGACCACCACCTTTCGGTCGACCTGATCAGTGTTCTTCGGCGCTCGCCACTGGATGAAATCCATCGGGTGAGCGTCGAGGTAGCGAAGCTCCACGGCGTACTTCAAGGCGCTGTAAAAAACGGCACGCTTGCGGGCGACGGTATTTGCTGCGGCAGGGCCGCCGTCGATCCGCGTCGTCAGCAGGTCGAGCGCTTTTCGAATGGTGGCCGGGTTCGCCACCTCCGTTAGCGGCATGGTGTTTGCCTTGAGCCATCGGACGGCCGTGGCGAGGGAATCCGATGGCTCGCCCTTGTCCCGGTCGCGCTGCAACTTGTTGAAGGTCCACGTGTAGAGCGCGTGCCGGATCTCCGCTTCCTCGGGCATTCCGCGCGTCGTGGTGAGCAGGGCAGGCGTGACGGTGGTGAGCGCGTCCGCGATGCTCTTGCGCTGGGTCGCTGCGGCACGTGGCCATTTCATGTCAACGAACGCCACAGCCAGGTCGTACCACGTGCGGCTGTTCAACTCCCGGGCCATCGGTTCGGGGAGCCCGGACTTCTCATCGAAAGCCGTTCCCTCGCGTTGCGCCACCACCAGTTTTGACCGGAAGCTCTCGGCCAGCGCCCGGGTGGCGAACGTTCCTCGAAAAGGCTTGTTGGTAACCTTCCACCGAACCGTGTACGACTTCTTCTTGCCGGACAATTCATTGGTCAGAATCGCGTGCACCCGTACGTCGTAGCTGCTCAAGCAGCCTCCTCATGGTCGTTGAGCCAGTTGTCCAGGTCGCGGCGGCGGACGTACAGGCTGCCGTTCGGGTACTTGATGGTTTTGGGGGCGCGGCCGGTGGCCTTCCAGCGGAAGAAGGTCGATCGGGGCACCCGGAGTTCGTCCAGGACTTCCGCGAGGGTGAGCAGGTTGCCGGTGGGGGTGGTGCGCTGCGGTCGGGTGGTCATCGGTGGGTGTCCTCCCTCGGGGTGGCGTCGAGGTAGATGCGGTGCCGGGTGGCCGGGGGCCGGTCGGGGTAGGGCCGGCTGACGCGTTGGATGGTGAGGACTTGGGTGAGTGCGGTGAGGGTGGCGGCTGTTTCAGCGGGTATGCCGTGCAGCCTGATTCGCATGCAGAGCGCCTTTCGGGCGGTTGGTGCCGTTCAGGGAGGAAGCCGGATGTTTCACCGCAGAGGGGCTTAGAATGGCCCGCTGAGAGCGCCGTAGAGCCAAGATCCGGGGGTTCCCGGGGTGAGGCGTTGGGCCGTTGCGGGTGAGGGCTTCTCGGCGGGCCGCTCTACTGGGCTGCCGTGACCGGCGCGGGGTGCCCTTCGGCGGGTGGGGTATCCGTACCATCCGTACCAAGCTCGTTTTGCCTGTTCAGGGGCGGTACGGATTGGTCGCTGGTACGGATTAATGCGTACCGGGGGCGCTGGTGCGGGGTGGTTGTGGTACGGATCGATCCGTACCAGAGGGGTGATCCGTACCGGGGATGACCTGCGGAAACGAGGTTGGTACGGATGGTACGGATACCTCGGTGGAAGGGTTTTCGGGTGCGGGGCAGTAGCGGCGCCAAGCGTCGGTGAAGGCGTCGCGGGTGTAGCCCTTGGCTTGGCCGACGGGGAAGCGGATCGTGTCGGATCGGATGTCGAATTCGCGGAGCAGGTCTCCGAGTTTTTTGCCGGTGAGTCCGTTGGGTCCGCTGTCTGCCCAGGGTGCTTCGGGGTCGCCGTTGAGCGCGGCGAGCAGGTCGGCGGTGGGTGCGGCGGGAGGGCTGCCGAGCGTCTCGAATGCGGCGCGGATGTCGGTCAGGAGTCGGATGCGGTGGGAGACGTTGCCGGCTTCGTCAGCCTCAGCGGTCAGCGTGGTGACGGCCTTGCGGGCGCGTGCCGGCCAGGTGCCCCCGGCCAGGTCGGCGACGGCTACCAGGGGTTCCCACGTGTCGGCGGCTCGGTCTTCGACCGGCATGGGCGGTTCGGCAGCTTCCAGTGTGGTCAGGTTGGCGCGTACCCACCCGGCAAGCTGCTGGGCGATGTGCCGGAGGGCGGGTCCATCACGCTTGTGCCGGTACGGTGCGACCTTCTCCCCGGGTGCGCGGCGGCGCATGCGGACCACGACGGCGCGGTCTTCGATGGTGTCGGGCATCGCGCCGATACCCGCCAGGGCGGCCATAGCGAAGGTGGGGATCTTCTCCAGCTTCTGCGCGGACGCGTCCCAGCGGATCGCGGGCCGGTTGCGCTGGTGACCGGCGTTGAGCAGGCCGCGTAGGTCCTCGTTGGCGTCGGCGTTCTTTCCGCCGAACAGGGTGTCGGCTTCGTCGACAAGCAGGGTGGGCGGCTGTCCGGTGCCGATGGCCCGGTACACGGCAGCCGGGCTCGCGTTGACCGTGATGAGCGGGTCATGGCAGGTGCCTTCCACGACGTCCAACAGCCGTGACTTCCCGCACCGCTTTTCGGGTGCGCGGATGACGAGGCGGGGTGCGTGCGCCCACGCGGCTTGCGCGTGGGTGGCGGCGATCCATAGCGCTACGGCGTCGACGGCTTCGGCCGAGGGCAGGATCACGTACTTGGTGATGCAGGCGTGCAGGGTGTCGAGGATCGCCGCGCCGTCCGTGGTCTGGTCGGTGCTGGTCGGCTGGTTCATGCGGCGAGCCCTTCGTCTCGGAAGCCGCCTCGGATGGCGGCACGGATGTCCCGGTCGGTTTGCTCGGCTTGGCGTCCGGCGTCGGTGAGGGCTGCGATGGCGTCGTCTCGGCTGATGGCGTCGGCTTTGACCATGCGGGCGACGCCGCGTGCTGCGCCGTAGAGGGTGGTGCGGCGGGCGCCTTCCGGGGCGGTGGTGACCGCGTGGAGGTGTGCGGCAAGGAGCCGGTCAGGGAAGGAGATGCCTCCCGCCGGGCGTGTGCTGGTCGTGGTGTGCGGCGTGACCGGTGCCGGCGCGGCCGGTTGGCAGGCGGTGACCAGCGCGGGAGGCATCTCCTCTACCTGGCACCCGTTGCGGGGTGCCCATCGGTACGGGCGTCCGGTGCGTGGGTGAACTGAGGGTGGGAGCACGACGTATCCGCCGTCGCCTTTGACGTCGATGCCGGGGCCGAGTCCCTGTCCGGGTTTGCCCTGGCTGCACGGGACCGGGGTGCCGGGGTGCCGGTAGTAGAGGTGCAGCCCACCGGAGCCGGTGATGACGTAGGCGGTGGGTGGCAGCAGGCCCCGGCGGATGAGTTCGTTCATGGTGTGGTGGCCGCCGTGGCGCGGGTCGACGTCGACGACCACCGTTGCTGAGGCTGCGCCGGTACGCAGGGCGAGTTGCCCGGTCGGCACGGCGTTCACGATCGCGGCCACCCGGCTCGGGTTGGTGGTGGCTGCGTAGAAGCCGTGGCAGGTCAGGCAGTCGCACGCTTCCCGGTTGTGAGCGGGGTCCTCTTCTGCCTTCGGACAGTCGGGGCAGTTGGCGATGGGCCGTTTAGAGCGGGCGAGCATGAACACCGGCCACCCGCGTCCGGCGTAGGTCAGCGCGGGGATGACCAGCCGGGATGTGTCGGGCATGGGAAGGCTCCTTTCTCGGCTGAGACGGTGAAAAGGCCAGGTCAGGCGGGCGCTGGCCACCATGAGCGTGAGGGCACGAAGCGCGCCGTTTGGTGGTTGTGGTCAGGCGATGCGACGTGGCCGGCCGGTTTCCGACGGGCGCACGGGCAGCGGAATGACCGGGGCGAGCCGGACCGGCGGGAACGGCGCGGTTGAGGCAGTGTCAGCGGCGGCAAGTAGGGCCGTCATGACGTGCTGCCGGGTGCGGCCGGGCGCGTGTTCCCAGGGCAGGATCGCGGCCCGCATGCCAGCGGCTCCCCGCGTGCCCAGGTGATGAGCGAAATGATCAACGGTGGCCGCATACGCGGCGGCCGTGGCCGGGTCGGTGATGGCGAACCATGCCGGACGGCCGAGCAAAGCCACGCGGAGCGAGCCGTAGATGGTGGCCGGGTACATTCCGGACCGAACGACACGGCATTTGCTGTGGGTGCATCCGTTGTGCGGGTCGTAGAGGCCGGGGCCAGGGTGCCAGTCGTAGCGGCGCAGGTAGGCCGCAGCAGCGCGTAGCGCCTGGGCCGGAGATCGGGGAAGGTCAGCGGTCATCGGTTGGGTGCGCTCCTTCCTGATGTGGCACAGGAATGGCCAGCGCCGGACGGGCACTGGCCATTGGGTGGTGAGGGCGCGAAGCGCGCCTTTCTAGCGGGTGAGCGCCCAGACGACGAACACGGCGACGGCGACGGCGATAGCGCCGGTCAGGAGCCAGCCGGAGAGGTCGCGGATCAGCCAGCCGGTGACGCGGGCGCGGGCGAGGGTGGCGTCGGCGTACCAGGTGACCCGCTCGACGCGGCGGCCGAGTGGAACGCCGAGGATCAGACCGAGTAGCACGCCCAGGGCGAGCGCGGTGATGGTCAACTTCATGGTTCTCCCGATGCGGAACGGCGCGGGCAGCGCCGGATACGGGCTGTGACGGTGTGGGATGCGGGTGGCCGTCCGGACGGTCCGGACAGCCCCGTCCGGACGGCTATCTACTTGGACCCGGGCTGGCTCGTCCGGACGGTCCGGACCGTCCGGACGGGCCGCAGTGTGGTGACGGTGGGTTATGCCGGTTCGGGGATGCGGATCTTGTAGGTGCCTCGGTCGGTCTTGCGGAGCATGGCGTCGGGGCCGGTGGACAGCCGTCCGAGTGCCTTGCGTACCCAGTCGCCGGACAGGCCGGTGGCGGAGATGACGTCCCCGAGGTCGCCGGGACGCACGACATCAACGCCGGCGTCGTACAGGTCGATCAGGTGCCCGCGCAGGTGCTCGTATGCCTGCTCGCTGGCCATGGGCGGCTGCCGGAGGCCGAGGGGGATGCGGGGCAGGCCGGGCGGGATGCGGATCGGCTGGGCGGGGTCGACGTCGTCGGGCGGGTCGTTGGGGTTGATGGCCCGGTTCGGCTCGTTCGGCTCGTCGTCGTGCTCGTCGTCCATGTCCAGCTCCTGACGAGAGCGGGGGCGGGGTGCCGGGCGTGCCGGCTCCGGCTGCGGGGTGGTGGGGCCGGTGGCCGGCTGCCCACCGATGTAGGGGGCGATGGCCGCCGCCCGGTGGTCTTCGTCGGCCACGAACGACCGGCAGGGCATCGTCCAACGGGTGGTGTCGGTGCCGGGAATCTCGGCGTAGAGGTAGCCGGGCTTGGTGTTCTTCCACGCCCACGGCATCGCCCCGGCGTCCAGGGTCGCCTCGGACAGCGCCATACCCGCGTCGACGTCCTTGTCGACACCGAGGCAGATGCTGCCCGGGAATGTTCGCCCTGGCGCTGGTCGGGAACCGATCGTGGCTGGCCCGCTGCAATCCGAACAGCAGCGAGATACCCGCGGAACGGGCGGCTTCGGTCAGCTCGGTGACGAGGGGGTTGCCGGCGGCGATCTGGGCGGCTTCGTCCACGATCACCACCCGATAGCGGGGGCACTGCCGGCAGCCGGGAGTCCACTGCTTGTGGCCGTGGGCGCCGATCTGCCGTGCGCGGCCGGTGATGTCGATGGCGACGTCTTCCAACATCTCGTTGGTGTCGTCCTCGGTCAACGCCACCCGGACCGCACCGTTACGCGCCCAGGTGGGGAGTTGGTCTCCCTTACGCGGGTCAGCCAGCCACAGTTCCGCATCCCGGCGGGAGATGACCTCAGCAGCGATGTTGAGGATGACCTCGGTTTTGCCCGCGCCGGACATGCCCACGATCAGGAAGTGCGCCGCGTTGCGCCCCGCCGCGTGGTCGCCGGGCAGCCACAGCATCAGCGGCTCTCCGTCCTCCATCACGCCGAGCACGATCGGCTCCGCGATCGACCGGCCCGGGGCGGACAAACCAGGCCACGGGATCATGTCCCGGAGCTGGTCGACCGGCACGACCTCCACCCGCCCGCGCCGCGCCGAGTCGGGGTTGGGGATGACCCGCACCGCCGTTTCCGGCACGTCCAGCGCGGAGGCGAGGGCGCCCCGGTCACTGGCGAGTTCCTTCACCGACGTGCCTGCTTCCAGGGTGACGGCGGCTGTCGCTTTCGCGCCCTTGATCGTGGGCCGGGCAACGGCCGCGTTACGCAGGCTCTTGACCGCATCGGCCAGCCCGCCACCGGCCGCCGCGTCTCCGCCCCTGTTGCGCAGCACCCGTACTACGCCCATGGCGATGGACGCGGTTGGGGCACCGATGAGCCACATGTCCAGCCATGGCGTCGACCAGGGGGCGGCGATGGTCGCGCCGATCGCCCACACCGAACCGGCGAGGCAGGTGGTGGTGGCCACCGCCCGGCGGACGATGTCCCGGGCAGCGGACGCCCGCCACGTCAGCGCGGTCAAGGCGGTGCCGGCGAGGGTCAGTCCGGCGGCAGCCGCGCCCATCGAGCCGGGGCTGTCGGCCCACCGCCAGTGCGCCAGCCCGGTAGCCACCGCCAACCCGAGCGAGCTGGTCGGGGTGACCAGATACGGCCACAGCGGCACCTTGACCGTGTGCACGCTGGCCTCTCCCGACCCGTCCGTGGTCAAGCCGCCGTTCTTCGGCATCCGTGTCTTCGCCATCTCGACTCCCCTCCTTTCCTGGTCAGGCCTTGAACTTGAAGTCCGGGCGGCGGCTGCCCCGGTAGCCGACCTGCTCCAACTCCGGCATATAGGCGGTCACGAACCGGTTGTTCGCGGTGATGATGTACTGACTCGCCACCACCAGGGCCTCACTGGCCTGCTGGATGGGCTTGGCGACCTGACGGGCACGCGCCCGCGCGGACAGACCACCCACCACGACCGCACCACCACCGACACGCCGCAGCCGGGCGTCCAACTCACTAGCGGTGATGCCCAACTCCAGGGCGGCGGCGTGCAGGATCCGGCGGGTGGTCTCGCACCACTCGATCAGCGCGTGGTTGTCGGTCAACGAGTCCGCACCGGCGAACAGCGTGCGGCCCGAGGGCTGATTGGTGTTCGACACAGGATGTCTCCTTCGCAGGATCAGGCGAGGACAGCGAGCAGAGCGGTAACAGCGGTGCCGACCAGAGCGGCCAGCAGCAGATCCACGGCGGCACGCACCCGCCGGTACTTACGCACAGCAGTACGGGACAGCCACACCAGATGACGGGCCTGATCAGCGGCGGCGGCCATAGCCGGCATGCTGGCCTCGGTCATCAGGTCACCCGGCACAGCAGCGGCGTAGCGGACCAGGCCGTGACCACCGGCCAGGGACGGGCGGACCGCGCCAGCCAGCAGACCGACCGCAGTTCCGACCAGAACGGCCGTCACCACCCCGGCGGTCGTGGCCACCGTGGGCAGGTCGGCGCGGGCCAGGACGGCGACGCCGACGGTCAGCGCGGCGCCCGCGATGGCCATCAGGGTGGACGCCTTGCCATCAACCCGGACCAGTTCGGCGCGTACCTCCGCCTGCCGGGCGGTGAACCAGTCCGGATCGGGTACTGGCACCATCAGAGATGCCCTCCTTCCTTGTAGGGGTTGGGTGACCGGACCGGCGGCACAGCACAGGTTGCGAGCCAGGGGCTGTGCCGCCGGGCGGGGCTAAGCCGCGCTGGCGCCACTGATGGGCGGGACTGGCCCTCCGGGTCGCCAGCCGCGTACGAGGTCGGCCACGCGGTATGCGCGTGCTTTGTCTCCTCGGGCGGACATCACTCGCTGGTAGATCTGCCAGCCGGACGGGTCCGGCCCGAGCAGCCGGGACTCGATGGCCCCGAGTACCCGGTACAGCAGTTCCCGGTCTGTCTCCGACAGGCCTCCGGACGCCTCCGAACCTGCCTCTAGCACGGTGGCGGTTGTCGGGAGTTTGCGCAGGTTGATGACCTCCGGAGGAGTCTTCGGGGCGGTGTCGGAGGGCTGTCCGGCATGGGGGACGGTCAGGTTCAGGTCATCGAGGCGGGGGGCTCCCTGCCACGGCCGGGCCGACGCCACATACCCGAGTAGCAGGCTGATGAGGTAGGCGACGCCAGCCGCGCCGACCGGGCCGATCGAGTGCGCGGCCAGACCACCCAGGGCGGACAGCGACCATTCGGCGTGCCAGCCACCGGCCAGGTTGAGCAGGATCGACACGGTCAACGCCGTCCACTCCACCCGGTCGGCCCGCTCGTCGGTGCGTCCGCCGGCCGATTCCAGCACGGCCCGGCTGACGATGATCAGCGCCACCACCGCGAGCAAGGCCGGCTCTACGAGCCACGCGGCCCACCACCCGGCCGACCATCGGTCCAGGTCCAGCAGCCGCGCCATACCCGCCTGCACACCTGCCGTCGACCATGCCCCGAACGCGGTCAAGGCCGAGATACCGATCGCGAGGGTGGCGGTGCGGACCCGCGCGACCCGCAGCGTCCGCATCTCGGCGGACCGGTCGATGTCCGCCCGGATACGAGCCCGGGTGCCCCGGCTCGCGGCCTGCCGGTAGTAGCGGGTCAGCTTAGCCGTCTCCCGGGCCTCCTCGGCCTGTTCCCGGCGGGCCTGCCGCTGCGCGGCCTCCTCGTCTTCGACCTCGGCCAGCGCGATCCGATGCCGTATCTCCTGCCGGCGGCGGTCCCGTGCATCCTCCCGCTGCACGTCGACCCGCGCCCGGCCGGCGGCCAGCCGCTCCCGCAGGCCTTCCGCCGTTTCCTGGTCATCCCGGGGGCGTCGCCGGGGCTGCGTCTCCGCTGGCACCTCTGGGCCATCAACCTGCCCAGATGCCGTGTCGGCCACTGCCGGGGCAGAGATCTCCTCCGGCGTCTCCGGCCGCACGTCCGGCACGGCATCCGCCGGGACCAGCAGCCGGCCACGGCGAGCGTAGGCGGTGCCGTTGATCGTCGGGGCGGTCATCCGGACACCGCCAGGGCGGCGAGCCGGTCAGTGGTGGCCGAGTCAAGCGGCGCGGGGTCGGTGTAGTCGGTGGCGTGGGCGTAGACCTTCCAGCCGTACAAGGTTGGGTAGGCGCTCACCGCCCGGTAGGGGCGGTCGTCGCTGTCGGTGCCCTGGTGCTCCTTGCCGACCAGCACGTCCGGGCCGTCCAGGCCAGCCAGGTGCAGCCACGACCGCAGCTCGGCAATGCTGTCGAAATCCACGTCCAGCGAGGTGCCGTCACTGCGGACACGGATAGCGGTCGGGTTGGCCAGCAACAGCAGCTCGGCCATCACCGCCCGTCGGTTCTTGGCGGGGGTGGTCATCGGAGCGTCTCCTTCACGGTCGGGACCTCGCTGTTGAGGGCGTGGCCGATGGCGAACGGGGCGAGCATCACCAGCGGCCCGCCCAGCAGGATCAGGAGCAGAAGCCAGATCACGCGGTGCCTCCTTCGTGGCAGTCGATGCACTCGCCCAGCGAGCGCGGGATGCAGTAGGGCCGCACCTGCCGGCAGGTCGGGCACGTGCGGCGGGCAGTCAGCGCGGCGCGGACCGCGCGGAGTTGGGCGGGGGTGGCGGTGCGCTTCGGGCGGGCCAGGTCGACCCGGTAGAGGTAGGCGGCGCGCGTGCCACCGACACCGCGCCAGAGGATTTGTGCGGCGATCGGTTGACCACCGGGCCGCAGCCCAGCGGCGCGCAACTGGCGGCGGGTGGCGTACCCGGGCGGGGCACCGCGCCACCAGTAGGTGGGGATGCCGTACCTCGTCCCGTCCGGATCGTGGTAGGCGGCCCGGACGCGGGCCATCAGGCCGCTGAAACGGTCGGGCCGGCCGCGCGGGCGGCCAGCAGGGCGCGGGCCTCCCGCAGCACCCGACGCTGCGCCCGACGTACCCGCTGCCAGTCCAGATCTGACGGGGCAGGCTCGGCGGACAGGACCGTGATCTGCGCATCCAGGAGTAGAACCTCGGCCTCAATCAGCGGCATCTCCTGCTCGATCTCGGCCAGGTCATCGACGCTCGGACCCTCCAGGTCCGAGAACAGGTCGTAGCTCACTTCGAGTTCCTTCCAGAACGACGGGAACCCGCCACCGAACGGCGACGGGAAACACTCGACCGCCGGCAGTCCCGGCAGCGGTCCTGATCAGGGGCCAGCGGGGCGAGGCGACCGCAGCGTTCGCAGTCGCGCCACACGGCGCTGCTCTTGGTCGTAATCCGCACGGCGGCGGCGATGCTCACGGTCATGACAGGTCACCTCTCCCCAGCTCGAATCAGGTCGGACGAACAGCCGGGAGGCTTCCCCCCGGCAATCACCACAGGCGTGCCGCACAGGCACGCGGGCGACCCTCGGTTGGGCAAGCAAGGGGCCTAACCCCTGAAAGCGGACAAGTCTTGCGGCCGGACACGTCAACGGCCGACGCTCGCTTGCCACCCCTAGGTCGCATGCGTCGGGACTCAATCGGGGAGACGGATCTCCCTGCGTCCCGGACCTCTGTGCAGTTGTCAAGTGGAGCCATGCGCCAGGCGGTCCAGCAGATTCACGAGCGGCGCAGCCGAAGCCACCTCCGCCGGCTGTGGAGTCGCCAGCAATCAGGTTGCGAAACTCTGTTGCGCAACAAGGTAGCGATACGCGGGTCTGTTGCGCAAGTGGGTAGCGGTAATCTTGTGGGCGTGACTGACGCGCGCGAGGAACTTTCAGCAGCTACGAGGCGGTATCGCCGCACCGAGGCGGCTCACGACGCCGCGAGGGAGGCGGTGGTCATGGCGGTCGTTGCCGCCTTGCGAGCCGGCCTCAGTCCTACTGACGTTGAGCGGCTTTCGCCTTTTAGTGGTGCCTACGTTCGGAAGCTTGCCCGAGAGCATCAGATCCCACCGGCGCCGCCGGGGCCGAAGCGCTCCGTGCGCTAGCTCAGGGCGCAATCACATCGACTACCTCCCGGTTCCCTCGATCGGTTTGATGGGTCTAGTCAACGCCGAAAATCGGTGACTCTCCATGCACCGAGATGGAACTGATCTAGCACCGGGTTGGCACTCGGGTGTCTTCATGGATTGAGGTTCGCCGCTACACTCCCCGCAAGGAGCCGGTCACGGGGAGGAGGCTCAGCGCATGCACGTGGTCGCAACGTGGACCGGCCAGACCGCGAAGGCGCTCCGGTTGGCGCTGCGCATGACGTTTGATGACTTTGCCGCACACCTAGGCGTGTCGACCAGAGGCGTGACGAAATGGGAAGCACAGCCAGACGTCGAGCTGGCGATGCGTACGCAGCAGCTCCTAGACGTGGCGTTGAAGCGGGCGGACGACGACGCCAGAGCCAGGTTTGGCCAGTTCGTGCAGGAACCTGCTACGCCCACAACCGCCCGGGAGGAACCGGCGATTCCGGCACCACTCCCGGCGAGCGTCAACTTGCCCCGGCGTGTGACGCCTGACCTGCTCCGCTTCCTCCGCCGCGCTCTGCGCGACCACTACACGGCCGATAACCTGCTCGGTCCGCGCGTCCTGCTTCCGGCCATCACTGCCCACGCCGACACCATCGAGCAATTGGCGCGCGATGCCTCTGGACAGTCGCTAGACGACCTCCTACAAGTTGGTGCCGGGTACGCCGAGTTTGCTGGTTGGCTTCATCAGGATGCGGGCGATGCGGAAGCCGCTACGGCTTGGTACCGGCGGGCATTGGAATGGGCGGAAGCCAGCCAGGATGACCGAATGGCAGCTTTCGTGCTGACCCGGCGGGCGGTTCAGGCGATAGGCGTGCGGAACGGTGCCCACGCGGCACGGCTGGCCAACGCGGCTCAGCGGGATCGGGGGGCAGAGACGATCCGGATTCGCGCCATCGCCGCCCAGACTGAAGCGCTTGGACATGCTGTCCACGGAGTGGGGAGCGAGGCTGATCGGGCCCTGGACGTAGCAGAGATGCTGCTCGATGACGGCGGCGCGGCGTCGCCAGCGGAAGGCGACCCGTCCGACGGCCGGTACTGCGACCTGCGGTTGTACCTGAAGATTTCACGGGCCAAGTGCCACCTTGAACTCGGCCGGGCATCGGCCGCGGTTTCCGCCTTCACAGCCGTGCTCGACAACCTCCCTCCGGACTACCATCGCGACCGTGGCCAGTACCTCTCCCGACTCGCCCAGGCGTACGTGCTCGCCGGGAGCCCGGAAGAGGCGTGTGCATGTGCGGAAGAGTCCTTCGCCATCGCGGTCACGACCGGATCGTCTCGCACCCTTAACGACCTGCGGAACCTGCTTGGCCAACTACGGCCCTGGGCGTCGTCCCAGGCTGTGGTGAAGCTTCGTGGCCTGCTAGCCACCGCCGTCTGACCAGAGAGGCAGTCGCCGTTGTTCTCGCTCGCAACTGATGCCGCGCCCGGACGCCCCAACGAGGATTTCGTTATTGCCTCCGCTGACCTGGCGGTGGTCGTTGACGGGGCGGGCATTCCGTTTGGAGGCTGCCACCACGGCGTCGCCTGGTACGCCCGACAGCTTGGCGTTCGCACCGTCGCTGCGCTGGCCGCCTCAGCCGATATCCCTCTCGCGGACGGTCTGGCCGAGGGCATCGCGTCCGTGGCCGGGCTACATGGCGACACCTGCGACCTGACGAACCCGGGCACGCCATGCGCTGCGATCGGCATCCTGAGAATCGGATCGGAACAGGTCGACGCCTTGACGCTGTCCGACGTGAGCGTGGTGGTCGACCTCGACACCGGGCCGGAAGTCACCTGTGACCTGTCGATCGAAGAGATCAGCGGCACCGAGCCGGCCGCCGTGGCGGGGATGCGGTTCGGTACACCGGAACACTCGGGAGCCCTGGCAGCGCTGGTTGCCCGACAGACCGCCACCCGGAATCGTCCGGGCGGCTGGTGGGTGGCCGCTGCTGACCCAAACGCAGCTCAGTACGCCCGAGTCGCCAGCTACCCGGCCGACGCGATGCGGCGGGCCGCCGTGCTCTCGGACGGCGCTACACGGCCAGTCGACCAGATGGAGATCTACGGCTGGCCGGAATACCTCGATCTGCTCGACAAGGTGGGACCGGCCGGACTGATCGCACACGTCCGATCGATTGAGTCGGACGATCCGCACGGGGATCGATACCCCCGAACCAAGCGCCACGATGACGCGTCGCTGGCACAGTTTTTGCCGCTGTAATACGTATATCCGCGAGACGCTATGAGCGCCCAGCTCATCGACGAGCGATAACTTTTTCGGGGTGAAGGAGTCAAGCCCTGTCGGCGGGATGATGGCCGACGGGGCTTGACATCCATAGGGGCGTCGGGGTGACGATTGGGTTCAGGTGGGGATTAGTAAATAGCGATTGCCTTGACGACGACGAGCGGCCCCCCGATCTTGAGATTATCAATAGTCACTGGCTTCTCGGAGGGCATTGGCATGTTCTTGAGGAGTTCTTCCAGTGGAAGGGTTCGGCGAATTGCTCGGCTGAACCCTGAGAGAAAAAACTTATCTAAGGAATAATTGGTGCCTTCGGCAACCAGAGCGTCAACTTGACCGAAAATTGTACGCTCCCCTTCGAGGTCGTCAGGGCCGGCCCGTCCTGCGAGGTGGCCTGCGTCTAAGAGCACGAGAACGTGCGTCTCGTCGGCGTCTTCTAGCGTTGCGTCAAGCACCATGGATCCAGGGATCGGCCCTGAGGTCATCAGTGAGAAGAACTCTGGAGGTGGCTCCGTGCTATTCCTCGCAGACGGGTTCTGGGCGAAGAAAGTCGCCATCATCGTAAGAAAGGCCCCGGCATCGGTCGCCGGTGAAATGATCCAATCCGCATCAACCTCAACAAGTTGGCGGCGGGTCACCGCACCGCCGGATAGATCTGTTGCTACGTCTCCATTCAGCGTGAGTGCATCGAGTAGGCGATTAAGAGCATTGGTTGGATGGTCCTTGATGGTGCGCGCCTGTGTTACCTCAGACTCCGACCCCTTCGACCCTCCAAGCTCAATGCCAGGTGAGCCCGGGATGGGGACTGCCGCATTAAAGCCAGCCTTACCGGAGCGTTGGCCGAGATCGCGTTGTGTAACGGCAACATCGACCATTACCTGGATGTCGTAGTAATTGGCTAATGGCACCAGAGTCTCGGTGTCAAGGTACAAGGGTGAACGGAAGACGCTCACAGGTCTAGCCCTTCGTGTGGGGGATCGTGGTGGTCTTACCCCAGCAATATAGGTCCTGCTGACCACCCATCAGCCTCTTGCATGCGGCGGTGGCCGACGCCCGGAGGTGCTCCGGCTGTTTGGTTGCTACTCCCGGACGAAGTTGCCTCTGCCGCTCTCGTACACGCACGTTATGTTGCAGGAGCGCAATAGCGCGATCAGGTCTTCAGCTGGTCGTTCGGGCAGGAGTACTGCGAGTGTGGCGTCCTTCGACTTGATGAGGCGCCGGTAGTCGAAGAGTTGCCCGATCGCCAGCCGTACAGCGTTACGGGTTGCCGTCCCCTTGGCCTCGTATAGCTCGTTGGCGGTGACGTCGAACAAGTCGGTGCGAAGGTCCCGCAGTACACCTGGCGGTCGGACTACGCAGTTCTTGACATCGTGGCCAAGCCCTACGAGGTACTTCAAGTACCTATCGGAGAGCTCTGCTTCTCGACGCTGAGCAGTGCCACCTTGGGTGGGGTCGCGGTCGAATCCCGTGACGTTGACGTTCTCTACCGGAACGAGTCTGCTCTCGCCGGCGGACACGTCTTCGGCCGAATGCTCGTCTGGGGTATCGAGCAGTACGGGACCAACTGGCCTCAGCCGGAAGACAACCGCCGATCGCTGCTCATGCGCGCGGTCCAGGCCATCCTCTCGAACGTAGGGGAGAATTGAGTCTACCTCGTACTCTCCAACATAGGTGTGGAGCTTGCCGCCCTGTGGCCGGTCGCTATGGAACAGGAACAGGTGCAGGCTCCGGCCCTGCTCTTTGTGGTGCAGCACGGAACCGTTCCTCCCAGTGATGACCTGATCCCCGTAATTCCCGGTGCCGGTATAGAGGAAGAGAGGGGCGCCGTTCATGTCCTTCGACGGGCCGTCCCAGTGGTAGCCATACCGTGCAGCTTCCGCCGGGTCGGAGTAGATGAAGACGTTGGGCGTCGTGTCGGACGGGATAATGCCGCCCTGGATGCCTCCGCCCCAGTCGCGCTTGATGTCCTCTCGGGACCTGATGTCTCCGGGCTTCAGTCCGATGCTTCCCACGCGAGGCAGACTACGAGCCGCCTATGACGTCGTCAGTGAGCCTCGGGCACTTGCCCATCCGCCCATGTCGCCAAGCTCGTGCCGTATCAGTGTCGCCGGGTCGGCGACGACTCGCATAGCAGCAGGTCAGCGCCGTGGGCTTCGTGGTCTTGAAAACCGGTAAGGCAGCGATGTCTTCGTGGGTTCGAATCCCACACCCTCCGCTTCGATGGTCAGCAGGAACGATGCGCCGACCACCTCGACCGGCCGTACGACGCGCACCGGAGTCGACAATGATTCAGAGTGGTCGATACTGTTCCGGACATTCGCTCGTTGACCGCCGGCCGTCCCGAACCGGGAGCGCGTGCCGCGCCGGACGGACCAGGACATGTCCCGTACGCGCGCTTCCGCGCTGGTCACGGCCCTCGGACGGCCCTCGGACGCCGAGCCGCCGCCGTCGCCCTGGCTCAGCAGCGGAGATAGGTCCCGCACAGTGGTGGCGCGTCGACGCGGCAGACCTTCCATCCGCCGCCTACGCGTCGCTCCTGCCTCGTGTGGAATCGCCACTCATGTGGGGAGCCCTCGACGAGGACGACGTTTCCCGTCGTGGGATCGATCTGCGTGAACTGGAGGTTCACCAGCGCGGAGACCGTGCCGTCCGAGTCGGTTGTTCGCCAGTCGGATGACTCGATCTTGATGTCGAAGACGGCCTGTCGCTTGACCTGTTCGCGTAGGTCCCGGGCCTCTCGGAGCAGGTCGTCCCGGCCCTCGGTGCACAGGCATCGGTCGATTCCGAGATCATCGCCGGATTCGAACACGGCTTCCAGGTAGGCGTTGGCGACCGCGATCGGAGTGGTCTCGCCGCGCACTGCCTCGACCGTCCCCACCACCGCCCGCCACGCGGGCCGGCCGAGGCAGACCAATGCGACGACGATGACGGCGGCGGCCACGGCAAAGGTACGCCACGACCGCGTGGGGGCAGAAACCTCGATCATGGAGCGAGGCTACTTTCTGATCATGGGCGACGGTAGATGGGTCGCCGCGTCCACGAGGCGTGGCGGGCTTCGGCGGGGTATGAAGAGGCGCAGGAAATCTCGCGCACCCGGAAGGACCCTCTCGATGACCCTGGAACGACCGATCGCCCCGGACCCGTACGAGCTGCTGCCGACGGTGCCGTCGTTCGCACTGACCAGCGATGACGTACGCAACGGCGAGCCGATGGACGCGCCGTACGCGCACGGCAGCGCCGGTGGCGAGAACGTCTCCCCGCAGCTGTCCTGGTCGGGCTACCCGGAGGAGACCAGGAGCTTCGTGGTGACCTGCTTCGACCCGGACGCCCCGACCGGCAGCGGCTTCTGGCACTGGGTGCTGGTGAACGTCCCCGCGTCGGTGACCGAGCTGCCTCGCGGGGTGAAGGAAGGCGACCTCGGCGGCGCCTTCAGCGTCCGCAACGACTACGGCGACACCGGCTACGGCGGGGCGGCGCCGCCGGCCGGCGACCGTCCGCACCGCTACGTCTTCGCGGTGCACGCGCTGGACGTGGAGCGCCTCGACATCGACCCGGGTGCCAGCCCGGCCTACGTCGGCTTCAACCTGGCGTTCCACACCCTGGCCCGGGCGGTCATCCGCCCGACGTACCAGGTCCAGGGCTGAACCTGCGGTAAGGAGGGGTCCCTTGTTATCGCCAGGCGATAACAAGGGACCCCTCCTTACACCTCAGGACGGGACGCGGGCGACCGCGAAGACGGACTGGCCGAACGGCGGGCGCAGGCGCTGCTCGGCCGCCTTGGTGGCGGGCAGGACCAGGGTGTCGTAGATCTTGACCATGGGGCCCTCCTTCGGCATCAGCCGGAAGACCTTGGTGGCCATGAAGTAGCCGATCAGACCCAGCGCGTTGGCGTAGTGGATCTTCTCCACGGTGAGGCCGGCCTCGGTCATCGCGGCGGCGAGGCTCCGCTTCGTGTAGCGCCGGACGTGCCCCGTGGCGATGTCCGCCGGGCTCATCGCGAACTGGAACGCCGGCACGATGATGATCACTGCCCCGCCGGGCCGGACCAGGTCACGCATGCTGCGCAGGGCGCTCACGTGGTCCTCGATGTGCTCCAGCACGTTGTACGACACGGCCGCGCTGTGGTCGCCGCGATCGGAGTGCGGCAGCAGCATCTGCCGGACCTCGATGGTGGGATGGTCGGCCAGCCGTTCCTTGAGCCGGACCAGCCGGTCCGGGTCCGCCTCCGTGGCGGTGAATCGGGGCACTCGCTCCGACCAGGCCAGCGCGTAGTCCCCCAGGCCGCTGCCGATCTCGATCGGGTTGTCACCGAGGTAGGGCACCGCCAACTCGACGAACCATGTGCGGTGGTTGACTGCCGTCGCCAGGCCTTCCAGCACCTCCGACTGGACGCGCTGATCCCCAGTGATCTGTGGCATGCGTCGATTCCTCACGATATGACTGACCCGCCCCTGGACCGACAGAGTCAACCATCCACATGGATGCCGGGGAAATCGGGGCACCGGGGGGTGGCCGAATTGCGGTTGGGGGTGGGCGCGTTATCGGCATTCGGCGAACTCGGCACATAGTACGACAGTCCTCAGAAACATGCACGGCACCGCCATAGTCTGACTACCCTCTGAATTGTCATGACTACTCCTGAATCGGGCGCCCATGGCGCCGGGGGCCGGCTCGACGAGAGTGGGTCACCGGTGCGGGGAAGGTGGGTCGACGCGGTCGCCGTGCTCAGTTTCGTGCTGCTCGCCTTCTGGGTGACCGCTCGGTTCTGGCTGCACCCCGGGCACGGCGTACGGGACAACCGCACCGACCAGGCGCAGTTCGAGTGGATGATGGCGCACGGTGCGCGAGTGGTGACCGATTTCGCCTATCCGTTTGCCTCGGATCGGATGAATGTGCCGGACGGCGTCAATTTGATGGCAAACACCTCGGTATTGTCTGTTTCGCTGCCAATGACGCCCGTCACCGTGTTGTTCGGTCCACGCGCCGCATTTCTGGTATTCCTCACCGCCGGAATGGTCGCCACCGGCGTGGCCTGGTATTTCCTGCTCTCCCGGGTGCTGATCCGCGCCCGGGGACCGGCCTGGCTCGGGGCCGGCTTCTGTGCCTTCGCCCCGGCGATGGTCTCGCACGCCAACGCGCACCCCAACATCGTCAGCCAGTTCGTGGTGCCACTGATCATCTGGCGGACCCTGCGCCTGACCGAGCCGGGACGTTGGCTGCGCAACGGCGTACTGCTCGGCCTGGTGATCGTCTGGCAGGCGTTCCTCAACCTGGAGATCCTGCTGATGGCGGCGATCGGGCTCGGCGTGGTGATCCTCGCCCTCGCCATCGGGCGGCCGGAGCTGCGCCCGGCGGCCCGGCACTTCGGCGCCGGGCTCGGGGTGGCCGCCGTCGTGGCCGGGGCGCTGCTGGCGTACCCGCTGTACGTGCAGCTCTTCGGACCCGGCGCCTACCAGGGGCTGTCCCGGTTGATCCGCGGTTACCGCACCGACCTCGCCTCGTTCGTGGCCTGGTCCCGGGAATCGCTCGCCGGCGACGCCCGCACCAGCGCCCACCTCGTCAAGAATCCCACCGAGGAGAACGCCTTCTTCGGCTGGCCGCTCGCCGTTCTGGTGGTCGCACTGACCTGGTGGCTGCGCCGCAACGTCGTCGTTCTCGGCCTGGCCGCGGCCGGCGTCGTCTTCGCGGTGTTCTCCCTCGGCCGGGAGATCCGGTTCGACGGACGGGACACCGGGATTCCGGGCCCGTGGGCCGTGCTGGAGAAGCTGCCGCTGCTGCACTCGGTGGTGCCCACCCGGTGGTCGCTCGCGCTCACCCCGATCGTCGGCATCCTGCTCGCGCTCGGCGCGGACCACACCCGGACACTGGCCCGGCGCCATCCCGCCGCCCGCCGGCAGATCCGGTTCGCCACCGCCACCGTGCTGGCCATGGCGCTCCTGCCGCTGCTGCCCACGCCGCTGCCCTCGGTACGCCTCGACCAGACACCCGCGTTCGTCACCTCCGGCGCGTGGCGGCCGTACGTGGCCGGTGGGCACAGCATCGTGACCCTGCCGCTGCCGGACACCGACTACGCCGACCCGCTGCGCTGGGCCGCCGAGACCCGGCTGGGCATGCCGCTGGCCCGCGGCTACTTCCTCTATCCGGACACCCGGCCCGGGCGTGGTCGGGTGGCGCTGTTCACCGCCCCGCCCCGCCCCACCAGCAGCTTCTTCATCACCATCCGGCGTACTGGCGGGGTGCCGCCGATCACGCCGCAGGACCAGGTGGCCGCGGTGACCGACCTGCGCTACTGGCGGGCCGGGGCGGTGATCCTCGACCCGCGGCTGCGGCAGGCCGACGCGTTGGGGCGGGGGATGACCGCGCTGACCGGGATCGAGCCGGTGTTCACCGGCGGGGTGTGGCTCTGGGACGTCCGCCCGCTGGTCGACTGACCGGGCGTCCGGCCGTCGGCGCGCGGGTCAGGACGGGCGTACGCAGCAGCCCCGGCAGATCTTCGGCTGCGGCAGGGTGAAGGCCAGGCAGCAGGTGTGCCGGCGTACGGTCGGCTCGCCGGCCGGGCCGGGCACCAACTCCACCAGGTCGCCGAGATCGAGCGCGTCGAGCAGCGTGCCGATGCTCTCCGTGGAGGAGCCGGGCAGCGCGTCGGAGGCGCGCAGGACGCCGTGCGCGATGCCGGACGCCACCGAGCCCAGCAGCGTACGCGTGCCGATCCGGACCTCGGCCTGGATGGCGGCGATCAGCGGGGCGAAATGGGCGTCGAGCAGCGTGGCGCGCAGCGCGTCGAGCAATGCGGCCTCGCCGGCCACCACCCGTACGCCCGGGTCACCGGTCAGCGCCAGCGGGTCGCCGGGCAGCACCGCGACCGTGGTCGAGCTGCGCAGGCCCAGGGTGAGCAGTTGGTCGCGATCCGCGAAGTGGATCAGCACGTCGGCCGGGTCGAGCAGCGGCACCCGCCGGGCCGAGGCCCAGCCGAGCACCACCGGCAGGGCGGTCCAGTAGCTGTACGACTTCCAGGCCAGTGCGGCGCAGGCGTGCGGGGTGCCGCCCCAGCGCCGGGCCGCTGCGCCCAGGAACTCGGGCAGCAGGGTGCCGTCGACCAGCCTGGTCGCCGGGGCCCAGCGGGCCTCGTCGGTGACCAGCAGGCCGGGCGCGAGCCCGGGCAGGTCGTCGGTGCCGAACATGGCGCGCAGGGCCGCGGTCACCGGGGCGAGCGGCGTGGCGGTGTCCCGCCTCGGCATCACCGCTGTCACTGATCCGCCCCTGTCTGGTCGGGTTGGGCCGGCGCGTCTCGTCGGCTCAAACTAAGGCTAGCCTAACCACAGCTCCGGTTCGGGGGAAGTCGCGTCGAGGGGTGGAGGGGGAGGTCCCCGTCACTCCGCCGGCCCGCGGCGCGTGCCACGGTCTACCCGTCAGGGTGGGCGGAAACGCCGGCGACCGGCCGGCGGGCCGCGTGAGCATCGACGAGTGCCGCTGAGTTGTCAAGGTGAGTGTCGAATACGAGGCAGTTTCCGTACACGTCTGGCCACCCAACGTGAGACTGGACCTCCCCGCGTACGAGGAAGCCGATGACCTCACCCATCGAGCGTGCCGCCGACTCCTTCGCCGCCGAACTCGCCCGCCACCGGACCGGCCGCGGGCTGTCCAAGAAGCAGTTGGCCACCCTGATGGGTTTCGACCCGTCGTACGTCAGCCACGTCGAGGGGCGCCGGCACCGCCCCACCGAGGACTTCGCCCGCCGGGCAGAGGCCGTCCTGGAGGCCAGCGGCGCGATCTGGCAGCGCTTCCGGGAGTACGACGAACTGCGGCACAGCCGCTCCGGCGGGACGCACCGGGACCCGCCCGTCCCCGGCCAGTGGCTGCCGCCCGGCACCGGCCTGGTGGTCGAGCGGGAGACCGCCACCCTCACCCACACCGACGAGGGCTACCACTGCGCGATCCGGCGTGAGCTCTACAACGCCGGCACCGAACCGGTCACCCGCTACCTGGTCCGGGTCGCCGTCGACCGTTACCCCAACGACCCGGGCCGGTCCAACCGGCACCACCGGGAACACCCGCTCACCTTCGCCGAGCTGCGGCTGGCGGCGTACCGGGACGACGGCGGCGCGCGGGAGCCGATGCACTGGCGGGCCAAGCACGACCGGGACGCGTTCAAGGAGATCTGGCTGCTCTTCGAGAACGACGAGGGCCGCTTCCCGCTCTACCCGGGAGACCGGGTCACCATCGAGTACGCGTACCAGGTCGGGCGGGACAAGTGGGGCCCCTGGTTCCAGCGTGCCGTACGCCTGCCCACCCGGCACCTCGCCGTCCGACTCGACCTGCCCGCCGACCTCGACCCGAAGGTGTGGGGGCTGGAGACGTCCCTCTCCGCGGAGGAGGGCCCGCTGCGTACCCCGCTCCAGCGGCGCGACGAGGGCGACCGGTCGATCTTCGACTGGGCCACCGACGACCCGCCGCTGAACGCCCGCTACCGGATGCAGTGGCGGTTCCGCAGCCAGCCCCCGGATCTCGAGCCCGACGGTCCCGGCCCGCGCGGCCGGGTACGGGCCAGCGACCGGATGCGCGCCATCGGCATCGTGCAACGCGGCGAGGACCTGCTCCGGCAGCCCGCCCGCCACTTCGACCTGCCCCGCGAGGAACCCGTCGCCCGGGACGTCGTCGACCGGCTCTCCGCCACCCTGGCCCGCCTCGACGAGCTGCACCCGTTCAACAAGGGCGTCGGCATCGCCGCCCCGCAGCTCGGGCTCGGCTGGGCCGCCGCCCTGGTCCGCCCCGCCGACCGGGCCGCCGAACCGGTCGTGCTGCTCAACCCCCGAGTGGTCGACACCGCGTCCGAGACGGACGAGCAGTACGAGGGCTGCCTCTCCTTCTTCGACCATCGCGGGCTGGTGCCCCGGCCGCTGCGCATCGACGTGGAGCACGCCCACTGGGACGGCAACCGGATCATCACATCCTTCGAGTACGCGATGGCCCGGCTGGTCGCCCACGAGATCGACCACCTGGAGGCGCGGCTGTACGTCGACCGGATGGCCCCCGGCGTGCCGCTGGTGCCCGTCGAGGAATACCGGGAGACCGGCAACCCGTGGCGCTACTAGGGCCCGTGCGGGCTGAACCGCCGGGATTCCGGTGCGCGGGCCGGTTGCCGGCCCGGCCCGCGCACCGGCGTCCGGGGGGCCGGGTCGCGTGCCCCAGGGGGCGGGGGCACGCGACCCGGCTCGGGGGAGGAAGGTCTACAGGTTGCCGAAGGTGTCGTACCGGATGTGATCCGGCGGGACGTCGTCGGCGGCCAGCGCGCGCAGGGTGGCCCGGACCATCGGCGCGGAGCCGGAGACATAGCAGTCGTGCGTCGTCCACGGGCCGTACCGGGTGACCACCTCGGAGATGTCGCCCAGTTCGCCGTCGAAGTCCGGGTCCTCGCTGCACGCCGGGGTCACCGACAGCCACGGGTGGGCGGCCACCAGCCCTTCCAGGCCCGGCAGGCCGTACAGCTCCTCGGGCCGGCGGACCCCGTAGAAGACGTGCACCCAGCGGGTCCGGTTGACCTGGGTCAGCTCCTCCACCAGCGCCTTGATCGGGGCCAGCCCGACCCCGCCGGCCACGCAGAGGATGTCCCGGTCCGAGGAGCGGTCCAGCGTCATCGACCCCATCGGCGCGGCCACCCGCAGCAGGTCCCCCGGCTTCGTACGGCGGACCAGCGCCCCGGACACCCAGCCCGCCGCCCCGGCCGGCGTACGTACGTGGAACTCCAGCACGTTGTCGTCGTTCGGGGCGTTCGCCACCGAGTACGTCCGCCACACCCGAGGATGGTGGCGGGGGGCTTCGATGCTGACGTACTGGCCGGCCCGCCAGGGCAGCGGATGCTGGAGGGCCCGTACGGTCAGCACGGCGGTGTCCGCGCCGTACCGCTCGTGGGTGAGCACCTCCGCGTGCCAGTACGGCGGATTCCCGTCGGCCGCCGCCCCGGCCAGCATCCGCTCGCAGATGCTCGCGTACGCCTCCCGCCACGCCTGGTCGTACTCCAGGTTCCAGCCGTCCCCGACGGTGCTGCGCAGCGCGTCCAGCAGGGCGACGCCCATCGTCTCGTAGTGCGCGGCGTCGACGTGGTACTTCCGGTGATCCCGGCCCAGCGCGCGCAGGTACTCGTCGAAGCTCTCCGGATCACCCACCGTCTGGGTGGCGGTGACGATCGCATCCAGGATCCGGTCGCCCTGCCCGCTCATCTGCACCGGGAAGAGCTTGCGCAGCTCCGGGTCGAGGAGGAACAGCCGGGCGTAGAAGTGACCGCTCAGCCGTTCCCGGTGCTCCTCGACCAGGGCCCAGCTCTCCTTCAGCAGCCGCGCGAAGTTCTCCACGGGGGCACGCTCCTTCCTGACGGCGGATCGGGCCCACCCAGAATCTCCACAGAGCGTGCCGGCCGGTCGCACAGAATGTGCGACCGGCTCAGCCGAGCCGCCGGAGTGGTGCCGACCGGACCCCGCATACGGCACAGTGGTCCGGTGACGGTTGACGAGCTCACCCGCCCGGTGTCCCAGCGGACCCTGGGCACCGAGACACTGCTGGTGCTCGGCCTCTCCCTCGGCCAGTCCGCGGTGTACGCGCTGGTTTCGCTGGTCGCCAAGCTGACCGCCACGGGCGGACTGGCGAAGCAGACCGCCGCGCTGAACACCTCCGCGTCGGCCCGGCCGTACCTCGACCTGACGTACCAGCTCCTCGGGATCTTCTTCGTGCTGGTGCCGGTGCTGCTCGCCGTACACCTGTTGGCGCGCGACCCCGGCCAGCCGGCGCGGACCCTCGGGGTGGACCTGACCCGGCCCGGATCGGACCTGGCCCGGGGCGCGGGCCTGGCGGCGCTGATCGGCCTGCCCGGGCTGGCGCTGTTCTGGGCGGCGGCGCACCTCGGCGTGAACGCCACCCTGGTCCCGGCCGCCCTACCGCACCTCTGGTGGGCGGTGCCGGTGCTGATCCTGGCCGCCGTGCAGAACGCCGTGCTGGAGGAGGTGATCGTGGTCGGCTACCTGGTCACCCGGCTGCGGCAGCTCGGCTGGCGGCTCGGCGCGGTGATCGCCGCCAGCGCCGTCCTCCGCGGCTCCTACCACCTCTATCAGGGCTTCGGCGCCTTCGTCGGCAACGCGGTGATGGGTGTGGTGTTCAGCCTCGTCTTCCTGCGCACCCGGCGGGTGGCCCCGCTGATCGTCGCGCACACCCTGCTCGACGTGGTCGCCTTCGTCGGCTACGCGCTGCTGCCGAAGTCGTGGTTCGGCTGGCTCTGACCGGCGGCTGACGTGCCCGGTTTGCGGCAGCTCGTGCTGTCACCGGTCAGGGACAGCGCGAGTGGATCACGCAGGCGGGGTCCGGCGTTCGTCACCGGTCGGGCGGACCCGCGCCGGCCGGTAGCGGGCGACGGCCCGGGCGGCCAGCCGTTCCGCTGCGGCTGAGTCGCTCGCAGCGGCGGCGAGCACCGCCGCCCCCGGCAGCAGCCGCGACACCAGCCGCAGCCCCAGCCAGCCACCGGCCTGCGCGGCCAGCGGCATCGCCAACCGCCAGGCCGCCTCGGCCGCCCGGTGCCACGGTCCGTCCACCGGCGCGCCCGCCGCGCGGACCGCGTCCAGCGCCGCGCGGGCGGTCGCGGTGTCCGGGTGCACGCGGGTCAGCACCAGCAGCTCCGCCGCCCGGTCCGGATGCCCGGGATCCCGGCCGTAGATCGCCGCCAGGCGCAGCACCAGGCTGGCCTGCGTCCACAGCACCGCCGCCAGCTCCGTCACCGGCGCGAGGAGCCCGGTACCCGCCGCGAACGCCGCACCCGTACCGGCCAGCCGGACGAACCGGCGGGTCGCCAACCGGGCCAGCCCGTCAGCGCCCGCGTCGGGGTACACCCCCCGGGTCCGCTCGACCCAGTCCCGGGCGCTCGGCCCGAGCACGTCCACGGCGGCGAGGGCCAGCAGCTCCGGCGCGTACCCCGGGTGGTCGAGCAGGCGGGCGGTCACCGCCCGCCAACCCTCCCCAGGGGTACGCCCCGACTCCTGTTCCTGGCCGGCCGGCGCGAGCGGACCGGCCGTCGCCGGCTCGCGAGCGGCGGTGGCGGGGTCCGTCTCCGCCCGGGTGGTTCCCGTCACTGCGGTGGTCCTCCCGGCCGAGGCGGCCTTCCTCCTCGGCGTGGTCCTCTCGGACCGGGTGGTCTCCGTCGCTGTGGTGGCCTTCTTGGCTGTGGCGGTCTCCGTTGCTGTGGCGCTCGTCTCTGCCGGGGTGGTCTTCCTGGCGGGGGTGCTCTTTTTGGCGGGACTGGTCTTACTGGTGGGGGTGCTCTTCGCCGCCTTTGCCTCTTTAGCCGTAGTTGCCGCTTTCGCGGTGGCCTTCTTCGCGGTGGTGGCCTTCTTCGCCACTGGCGCGGCCCGCTTCGCCGGGGCCGTCTTCCTGGCCGTGGCGCTGCCAGTCGGCTCCGGGGTCGTCTCCCTCACCGGCCCGGCGTCGGCCGCGTCGGCCCTCCGTTGGTCCGGCGGGCCGTCCGGTCTGTCGGAGGCGGCGCTGTCCGGCGTGGCGGCCGGCGGGACGGCCTCCGCGGGGGGCGAGGTGGCCTCTGCGGGCGGGCGGGGGCGAGGCGCGGCAGCGGACGGCGAGTCCTGTGACAGTTCGGGTCCGGCGGGTGCAGCCTGCCGCTCACCGGGCACGGTGGGGCGGGGCACGAGCGCCGCCGGGTCGGGCGGCTGGAAGAGCACGCTGGGGGCGGCTCCGGCACGCCGGGGGCGGGTCGGAGTCCGATCACCGGCGTCGGCCCGGCCCGCTGGCGGGGTGGGCGGTTCGGGGGTCGGTGGCGGGGTGAAGGTCGGCTTCGGGGAGCGGCTCCGCCGGGCATCGGCGGCGGGCTCGCGATGGGGTGGATCGCTCGGCGGCTGCTCCTGCATATCGATGAAGCCTAGTCCCGGGCGTGACGTCGCACACGGGGGAAACTCGGCCGACGAGCCCTCCCCCGGTAGTCGCTTTGCTCGGAGCGGGGGAGGACCTGTATCCTCGGGCGCGGTGGTCTCCGGGCCACCGGGGAGACTTCGCCTAGTCTGGTCTATGGCGCCGCACTGCTAATGCGGTTGGGGTTTTAAAGCCCCTCCCGGGTTCGAATCCCGGAGTCTCCGCGCGAAAGCCAGGTGTGTAGACTGGCCGAGCACCAAGCGCCCGTAGCTCAACGGATAGAGCATCTGACTACGGATCAGAAGGTTAGGGGTTCGAGTCCCTTCGGGCGCGCAGCAGGTCAAGGGCCGGTTTCCTGTCACGGGAGACCGGCCCTTGATCGTGTTGGCCCCCCCACGGCTGACCTCCACGCCTACGCGTCGAACAGGAAGCCGAGCCGGTCCATCAGCCGCGCGGATCCCTCGCCGGGCACCACAAGGGCTACCAGCCTCCCCGGACGGGGTCCAGGTCGTTCGTCCGGTAGGGCGCTCCACCTGGTCCCCGTCCGGGGAGGCTGGACGGTCTACGACTGCCCGACGAGGAGATCCCGACCGCCGTTGCCCCGCAACGCCCTCTCGCGGCGGCGAGCTCAAACTCCTGGGTCGACCTGAGTCACCCTTCGCAGCCGTCGGGCAGGCCGCACGTGCCCTTCACCATCAGAGCCACGAGGAGAAAAGCCAGGACCGCAAATACGGCTGCGCCAGCCACGCACCCGGCAATCGCCAGACCGCGACCACGTTGCCCAGTCGTCTTGATCTGCTTCAATCCCACGACGCCTACGGCAACCGCGCCTCCGCCGAGCAGCAGCACAGGGAGTAGAACTTCGATCAGCAGGTCTGTCAGCTCAGCCAGGCCCGCGCTGACGTACAGCAGCGGAACCAGGCCCATGCAGCAGGCCATGATCGCCAGAAGGTTGTACCTTCGCTGATTCTCAGAGAGCTGACTGGTCATGGCACGCCCCACCTTCTCCTCGCCGCTCGGATGCTCCGGCTGCGGCGTATCCACGAGGCCCGCCCGTCCGAGGATCATGAATGGATACACCATGATGGATCATGCGGGCAAGGAAAGGACGTCGCTTAATGCCACCGGCTCTCCTTCGAATGGGGTCACCGGCTACTACCCGACCGACGCCTCTGAAGGTTGCTTCCGCGGGCAATCTTCTCGGCGGACGCAGCGCCCGCGGCGGCACCGGCGCTCGCGACGGGTGCCTCGGTGACCGTCGGCTGCACCGCGAACGGCACCTGCCGGCCAGCGTCAGCCTCAACGGCGCCATCTACGGATCTCGGCATCACTGAACGAGCACGACAGATTGCCGTGGGTGACAGTCAACACATGGGGCTTGGTCTTGCCGGATCTGCCCAGCTCAGGGCCGCAGGCGCAGCCCCAAATTTCATCCGAATGGCCCCCGTCAAGACTCCATCGGGCCTGTGTCCCTGGCCGATCGGATATTTCGCGTCGAGCTTTTAGCTACCAAAGTGGGCGGCGGTCGCTCATGGAGCACACGCAACGGGGGCGTAGGCGATGGAATGCTCACCGGCTACGGCATGGGTCGCCGTATGCCGTCGTCCACTACCGACACTCCCCTATCGGCGCAACGACGCGCCCGCCCACTGACCGTTGCGACCGGAATGCAAGGTTATGGGAGGATAAAGGTTGCGAAAGGTGAATGGCAGGTCCGCGCGCCGATCCGCACTGGTCGCACTGATCGCCGGTGCGATCGTCACCACCGTCGCGGCGCCCGCCGCGGCGGCACAGCCGGACGGGCCCACGCTCGCGCCGCTGCGGCCCGGCGGGCCGAAGACTGTTGCCGACCAGTACATCGTGGTGCTCAAGGACGCGCCATCCGGTGTCAGCCGAGCGGCTCGCGCCGGACGGTCCGTGGCCGCCGCCGCCACCGCTGAGCAGTCCGGAGGCACCGTACTGGCCAGGTACGGGCACGCCCTGGACGGGTACGCGGCGTACCTGCCGCCGAGCGCACTGGCCAAGGTCCGCGCCGATCCCGCGGTGAAGTACGTGGAACGGGACTCGGTGATCCAAGGCGAAGGGGCCGGCGGCGCCGTGCCTCAGACCGACCAGCCGAACCCGCCGTCCTGGGGGCTGGACCGCATCAACCAGCGCTCGCTGCCACTGGACAACAACTTCAGCTACACCTCCACCGGCGTCGGTGTCACCGCCTACATCCTGGACTCCGGCATCCGGGCCACGCACGTCGACTTCGGCGGCCGGGCCAGCGGGGTCTACGACGCGGTCGGGGACGGCAACGGCACCAACGACTGCCACGGCCACGGCACACACGTCGCCGGTACGGTCGCGGGCGCGACGTACGGCGTCGCCAAGGCAGCCACCATCAAGGCGATCCGGGTGTTGCAGTGCGACAACAGCGGCTACATATCTGACCTGATCGAGGGCGTCGACTGGCTCGTCGACAACCACGACCCGGTTTCGGTGGCCAACTTCAGCCTCCAGGGCTACGGCACCTCCCCGAATGAGGCGATCGAGAACCTGCTCGATGCGGGCGTGTTCACGGTCTTCATCGCGAACAACTTCAACGGCAACGCCTGCGACAACGGGCCTCGGTCGTCGCGCGGCGTCACGGTCGCCGCCACCGACATCACCGACACCCGCGCCTCGTTCTCCAGCTACGGCGCGTGCGTCGATCTGTTCGCACCGGGCGTCGGCATCACGTCCGCCAGTAACGCGTCGGACACCGGGTCCGCGTCCGGGTGGTCGGGTACCTCCATGGCCGCACCGCACGTGACCGGCTGGTTGGCGCGGTACCGGCAGTTGCACCCGACCGCCACCATGGCGCAGGCCAAGGCCGACCTGATCGCGGCGACCACCAAGAACGTCGTCATCGATCCGGGGCCGAATTCGCCGAACCGGCTGCTCTACGCCGACCCGAACGACACCATCACCGTCGACCCCACCGCACCGACCGCGCCGGGACAGCCGATCGCCAGCAACGTGACGAGCAACTCCGTCCAACTGTCCTGGCCGGCGTCGACCGACAACGTCGGCGTGGTCGGATATGACGTCTATCGTGGCAGCACCCTGGCGGCGCAGTCGACCACCACGTCCGCGTCGATCACCGGCCTGTCGCCGTCGACCACGTACACGTTCTCGGTGCGGGCCCGGGACGCCGCCGGCAACGTGTCCGACTCCTCGCCGACGGTCACCGTCACCACTCAGGCCCCTTCGGGCCTGGCCTGCGCCGTGACCTACCAGGTCAGCAGCAGCTGGAATCCCGGCTTCGCGGTGAACGTGACGCTGGTGAACACCGGCACGGTCGCCGTCAACGGCTGGACGCTGGCCTGGGACTTCGCCGCGGGTGAGCACCTGACCACCGGCTACAACGCGACGTGGAGCCAGACGGGCACCCGGGTGACCGCCGTGAACCTCGGCTGGAACCAGGTGATTGCTCCGGGTGGCTCGGTCTCGTTGGGCTTCGAGGGCACCCACTCGGGCAGCACGCCGACGCCGGCGCCGATCACGGTCAACGGCGTGACCTGCACGTAGCGGATCGACGGGTCGGCGTTCCGGAAATCATCGGGCGCGGGCTCGACCCGACCACACCCGCCAGCCGGGCCGGGACCGCGTACCGCGCGGCCCTGGTCCGGCTGGTCCACTTCGATCGCCCGACCGTCCCGCAGTGCTCGACAGCGAGTGGGTGGCCCGGGCGTCACGGCACCGAGTCGCGTGGGATTCGCGCCAGCTTGTCGGGGTTGGTGACCGAGTAGACGCCGCGCACCCGGTGGCCGTCGGGGGTGAGGTCGAGGACCAGTACGGCCAGCGGCGAGTCGCCGGTGAACACCAGCGCGGACGGGTCGCCGTTGACCCGGCGGTACCGGACCACGGCAGACTCGGGGACGTTCGCGGCGACTGCCACGAGCAGTTTCGCGACGGCGACGCTGCCGTGCACCGGCCGAAGACTCGTCGCCGGCCCCTTGCCACCGCCGTCCGTCCACAGGGTCACGTCAGGGGCGAGGATCCGCAGCAGCTCCTGCAGGTCGCCGCCGAGCGCGGCGTCCACGAAGCGTTCCGTCACCGCCTGCTGTACCCGAGCGTCGACGCGGTACCGGGGCCGCCGTGCCCGCACGTGCTCCCGGGCACGGTGAGCGAGCTGACGTATCGTCTCGGGCCTGCGGCCGAGCATCTCGGCGATGTCCCGGTGCGGATAGCCGAACGCCTCGTGCAGCACGAACACGGCGCGCTCCGCCGGGCTCAGCGTCTCCAGCACCACCAGCAACGCCACCGAGGACGACTCGGCACGCGTGACCGGGTCGATCGCGTCGGTCACCACCGGTTCGGGCAGCCACTGGCCGACGTAGGTCTCCCGCCGCCGGCTCAGCGACGCGCGACGGGCGAGTGCCTGGTTGACCGCGATACGCACCAGGTAGGCGCGCGGGTTTTCGACCTGGCCCCGGTCCGCGGCTGCCCACGACAACCACGTCTCCTGTAGTACGTCCTCGGTGTCGGCGACGCTGCCCGACATGTTGTACACGATGGAGAACAGCAGCTCGCGGTAGTCGACGAACGCCTGCGTGGCGGTGTCCTGGTCCATGGGCGCCTCCGATCCCTGTCGCAGGACTCAGAGTGGCCCCGGTGCGCGATGTGTGACACGCGGGCCGCGGCTGTGGTCCATGTCTCGCCAGGTCACATCCGCCGCCTCCGGCCGGCTCTCGGTTGGCGCAGGGCGGGAGATTCCCGAACCGCGATACCCCGGGAGACCACGATGCGAACCCTGATCCGTGACGTCGACGTGTTCGACGGCGAGCGCACGACGCGATGCACCAGCGTGCTGATCGATGGCGACCGGATCGCCGCCCACGACGACCGCCCGGCGGAGGTCGTGGTGGACGGGACGGGCAAGACGCTGCTGCCCGGGCTGATCGACGCGCACACCCATGTCTTCGACGGCAGCCTCGCGCAGGCGCTGACGTTCGGCGTCACCACCGAACTGGACATGTTCTGCCTACCCGCCAACCTGGCCCGGCAGCGGGCATCGGCGGCCGAGCGGGACGACATGGCCGACATCCGC
This sequence comes from Micromonospora eburnea, assembly GCF_900090225.1. Lineage (NCBI taxonomy): Bacteria > Bacillati > Actinomycetota > Actinomycetes > Micromonosporales > Micromonosporaceae > Micromonospora > Micromonospora eburnea. The sequence continues at coordinate 6,911,467 of NZ_FMHY01000002.1, read as the reverse complement.
AGCGCCGGCATGCTCGCGACCGCGCCCGGAGGCCACCCGAGTCAGCTTATGGCCGCGCTCGGGGACGCGGCCGCCTTCGGCGACGCCGTCGGCCCGTTCGACACTGTCGCCACCGCCGACCAGGCCCGCGCCTTCGTCGACGCGCGGCTCGCCGAGGGCGTCGACTACCTGAAGGTCGTGATCGACGACGGTACGGTCCACGGCACGGACCTGCCGGTGCTCGCGCCCGACGTCGTGGCCGCCCTCGTCGACGCCGCCCATGCCAACGGACTGACGGTCATCTCCCACGCGATCACCGCAGCCGAGGTGGAGGTCGCGCTCGACGCGGGCGTGGACGGCCTCGCGCACGTGTGGATCGATCCCGGGCCCCGCACCCCGGAACTCGTCGCACGGATCGCCGCGCAAGGTCTCTACGTGGTCAGCACCCTCGTGTACTTCGAGGTGATCGGCCAGCCGGGGGCCGGCGCGGTCGACCACGCGTCCGCCCACAGCGGGATCCACGCCGTGCACACGGCACAGGCCCTGCAGCGAGCCGGCGTGCCGCTGCTCGCCGGCACGGACGCCACGCCGTTCGCGCCCGCCCACGGCGCCGCCATGCACCGCGAAATGGTGCTGCTGACCGAGGCCGGGCTGAGCGCCGAGCAGGCGCTGGCCGCGGCGACGAGCATGCCCGCCCGCCATTTCGGGCTGACCGACCGCGGCCGGATCGCCCCGGGCCTACGCGCCGATCTGGTGCTGGTCGACGGCGACCCCACCCGCGACATCACCGCGACCGGCGCGATCGTCGACGTCTGGCGGCGCGGCGTCCGCCAGGCCCGTTGACCGTACGCGGACCGGCAGCGGGAAGACGTTTCATGCGAACGGCCACGAGCGCCGAGCTCGTGGCCGCCCGCGTTACGTCAGGTGCGGTGAACCGACCGCGTCACAGCCGTTCGGGTGTGCGGATGCCGAGCAGGTGCAGGCCCTGCCGCAGCACCCGGGCGGTCAGGTCGCAGAGCACCAACCGGCTCTCCCGTACCGGACCGTCGGCCCGCAGCACCGGGCAGCGCTCGTAGAAGGCGCTGAACGCGGCCGCGAGCCGGTGGAGGTAGCTGGCCAGGTGGTGAAACTCCAGGCTGCGCTCCACCTCGGCGACCACCCCGCCGAAGCCGAGCAGTTCCACGGCGAGTGCCCGTTCGGCCGGCTCGGCCAGCGAGATCCCCGCGTCCGGCCGGGCCGCCTCTCCCGCCCGCCGGAAGATCGACCGGATCCGGGAGTACGCGTACTGGAGGTAGGGGGCGGTGTTGCCGTCCAGCGACAGCATCCGCTCCCAGTCCAGCACGTAGTCCTTGTGCCGATCGCTGGACAGGTCGGCGTACTTGACCGCGCCGATGCCGACCGCCCGGCCCACCTCGGCCGCCTCCGCCTCGCCCAGTTCCGGGTTGCGCTGCCGGGCCAGCGCGGTGGCCCGGGCCACGGCCTCCTCCAGCAGGGCGACCAGTTTCACCGACCCGCCGGCCCGGCTGCGCAGCATCCGCCCGTCCGGCCCGAGGATCGAGCCGAACCCGACGTGCTCGGCCCGTGCCGGTGGGACCAGCCAGCCGGCCTGCGCCGCCGCCGCGTACACCATCTCGAAGTGCCGTTGCTGCGGCAGCCCCACCACATAGAGCAGCCGGGTCGCGCCCAGCGTCCCGGTCCGGTGCCGGATTGCCGCCAGGTCGGTGGCCGGGTAGCCGTATCCGCCGTCGGACTTGCGCACGATCAGCGGCAGTGGCTCGCCGTCGCGGCCGACCGAACCGGGCGGGAACACGCACGCGGCCCCGTCGCTGCACCGCAGCAACCCGAGCCGGTCCAGGTCGTCCACCACCGGGGCGAGCAGGCCGTTGTAGCTGCTCTCGCCCCGGAAGTCGCCCTCGGTCAGGGTCACGTCGAGCAGGTCGTACACGGTGAGGAAGTAGCGTTCGGACTGCTCGACCAGCAGCCGCCACAGCCGCAGCGTCGCCTCGTCGCCGCCCTGCAACGCCACCACCCGGTGCCGTGACCGTTCCTGGAACGCCTCGTCCGCGTCGAACTTGGCCCGGGCCGCCTTGTAGAACGCGTCCAGGTCCCCCATGGAGAGCTCCTGCGCGGCCTCGGCCTCGCCCAGGTCGACCAGGTGTTCGATCAGCATGCCGAACGGCGTCCCCCAGTCACCGAGGTGGTTGGCCCGGATCACCCGGTGGCCCAGCCACTCCAGCAGCCGGGCCGCCGCGTCGCCGATCACCGTCGACCGCAGGTGCCCGACGTGCATCTCCTTCGCCACGTTCGGCGCCGAGTAGTCGACCACCACGGTCTCCGGCTCGGCCGCCGGCGGCACGCCGAGCCGTGGGTCGGCGGCCAGCGCGGAGAGCAGCCCGCCCAGGGCCGAGTCGGCGACGGTCAGGTTGATGAAACCCGGCCCGGACACCTCCGCCGCCGCGCACAGGTCACCGATCCTCGCGCGGTCCAGCACCTCCGCCGCGATCGCCCGCGGCGGCCGGCCGAGCCGCCGGGCCAGCGCCAGCGCCGCGTCGGACTGGAAGTCCGCGCGCTGTGAGCGCCGCACGACCGGGTCCACCGGTACGCCGGCCACCGTCTCGAACGCCGGCGCCAGCCGGTCGGTCAGCAGTCTCTCCAGATCCATGGGTACGCCGATCTCGCTCGGATCCGCCTCGCGCGGATCTCCGGGTTGGGATGCGGACGGACCGAGGACGATCGGCGATGACCGGCGGCTCGATCCGCCGGTCGCAAGAGAAGGGTGCTCAGCGCAGGCGGTCGCGGGACCGCCGGCGTCGCTCCGCACCGACCGACACGTCGCAGGACGTCGGCACGAGGGTGCGGGCACAGGTCATACGGCCAGCCTAACCGGCCGGCCCGGGGGCGGCGCAAGCCGTCACCGGGCCGGTGTCCGGTCGTACCCGAAGATTCAGGCCGGCGTGGCGACGGCCTTGCGGTAACGCTCGGCCCGCCGCCGCACCTGGGTGTACGCGCTGGTCAGGCCCATCGCCCGGCGGACCTCGACCAGGGTGCGGCGCACCTCGGCCCGGGTGCGTTCGGTGCCCTCGAAGATCAGCTCGTCGACCAGGCCGCTCGCCGCCTCGAACCGGGCCCGCCGCTCGCGGATCGGGTCGAGGAACCGGTTGAGCGCGACCGCCAGCTCTTCCTTGACCTCGACGTCACCGACCCGGCCGGCCCGGTAGCGGGCCTTCAACTCCTCGACCTTCGCGCGGTCGGGGTTGAACACGTCGTGGTACGCGAAGACCGGGTTCCCCTCGACCGTCCCGGGCACGTCGGCGCGCACCCGGTTCGGGTCGGTGTACATCCCCATCACCTTGCGGCGCACGGACGCCGGGTCGTCGGAGAGCGCGATGGCGTTCCCCCTGCTCTTGCTCATCTTCCCCGAGCCGTCCGTGCCGATCAGGGTCGGTGTCTCCGACATGATCATCTCGGGCACCGGGAAGACCTCGCCGTAGAGGTGGTTGAAGCGGCGCGCGATCTCCCGGGTCACCTCGACGTGCGCGGCGTTGTCCTTCCCCACCGGGACGACCTGCCCCTTCACGCAGAGGATGTCGGCGGCCTGGAGGACGGGATAGCCGAGCAGGCCGTACGGCATCTCCTCCTTGCCGGCGTCCCGGCTCATCTCCTTGAGCGACGGGACGCGTTCCAGCCGGGGCACGGTGACCAGGTTCTGGAAGAGCGTGTTCAGGTCGCCGACCTCGGGGATCGCCGACTGGAGGTAGAACGTGGCCCGGTCCGGCTCGACGCCGGCGGCGAGGATGTCGGTGACCATCTCGCGGGCGTTGCGCGAGACCTGCTCGATGTCCTCGCGGGTGTTCCTCGTGGTGAGCATGTGCAGGTCGGCGATGATGAAGAAGCTCTCGTACCGCTGGTGGAGCCGCACCCGGTTGGCGATGCTGCCGACATAGTGGCCCAGGTGCAGCCGCCCGGTCGGGCGGTCGCCGGTGAGCATCCGTGCTGTGGACATGGTCGTACGCCTTTCGTGCAGAACAGGTGGAGGACGCGCGGCGCGCGGAAACAGACCCGGGGTGTGCCCGGATCAGTGGGATCGGCTACTCAGAGCGCGAACCGCCATCGCCCGCCGGCGCGGAACCGCAACCCGTCGGCACGGAGTACGTCGAGGTTCTGCTCCCGACCGTTGTCGACACGGGCCGGGAGAACCGGAGCGGCAGCCGCCGGGAGCCCGTCGAGGGTCTCCGGGGCGCAGGTGCTCGGCCGGACCATGCCTGACAGGGTAGCCGCTCATCGGCGCCGCAGCGGCCACCCGCTGTCCTGGCCTGCCGCTCAGCCCTGTCGGTAGCTCTCCGTGTAGTAGTCGCCGACCTGCTCCCGGTAGTCGGGCCGGCCGAACTCTTCCGGGTCGAAGGCCGGCGAGTCCTTCACCTGGTCCCGGGTGCGGTCCACGTACACCGCGCGTTCCAGGTGGTCGACCCGGGCCACCGTGCCGGCCGGCAGCAGCACCCGCTTCCCGAAGATCCACGGCCCGGTGTCCACCACGAGGTACCGGGCACCGGCGTCCTGGCTCGCCCGGTCTATCGATCCGATCCGGCCGTCGGTCGCCTCCACCCGGTAACCGGCCAGGTCGATGGGGGTACCCGGGCCGGGCGCGTCCGGGCCGCCGCCGCCGTCGCCGTCCGGCCGCTGCCGGGGTACGTCTTCCGGCGTGCTCTGCTCGTAGCCGCCGGCGAGGGCGGACGGATCGCGCCAGATCCATGGGTCGAACGGCTGCATGACCCACCTCCGATGCCTTGGTCGGGACGTCGGAGACAGTGCCCGCCCGCCGGACGACGGAAACTCCGAAGCTCATCCGCATCCGTTTCCGCGAGCGATCTCATGATCGAGCTAGCCGCCTCGGTCCCGGCCGGGCTGGCCGCCGTCGCGCTCGCCGCGCGGCGCCGGGCGCCGCGGCCGCGCTGACCTGCGGCGACGTGTCGGCCGAGGCGCTCGCCGCGGGTTCCGCTGGCATACTGGCGACCCATGGTGCTGTCGCGTGGCTGGTCGCTCTTCCTGATCGGGGTCGGAGTCTGGACCTGGGTGATCTGGCCGAGGTTCGCCGTCGCCATCTGGAACGACCCGCGCTCCTGGTTGACCGGCACGGTCGGCGAGGGTGCCCCCACCAGCTTCCTCTGGGTGCACGCGCTGCTGATCGCTGCCTCGCTGGCGATCGGCACCGCTGTCGGGGTGCTCGGGATCAGGGGTTGGCTCGCGGTCCGTCGCCGCCCCCGCGCCTGAGCCACCGGCCGGCGACCGGGCTCCACGCCGCTGAGCAGGCAAGATAGTCCAGCAATGATGGTGTGACGCGGGACGCTCGCCCCGGATTTGACGATCAAACCCAAAGCCGCGTAACTTTCTCTCTGCCAGCGCGGAACGGGGCAAACGGGACGAAAGCCCGGGAGTTCGGAACCGAGTTTGGCACCGGGTCGCCTAGGGGCACAGCTCCTGAGTGACACGGACCGGGCGGAGCCCGCCGGAACGCCGCAGGGCGGATTTGGCGGAGCGGAACCGACCGGGTAAGGTTGTCGACCGGCAGGGCACCGGGCGCGTTCGCGGAATTCTGCGGCGGCCGGCCTGCCAAATCCGATGATCAAGCGCAGCGGTACGCTGCTGCGCGAGCTCAGCGGACGCCAACCCGTACGAAGCACGACAGACCGGAACACACGGTTTGACACGGCGGAGACGGGGAGGTAACGTAGTAAAAGTGCCCGGCGCGAGAGCGGCGGGTGAGTGAACGAAATGCCCCGGATGGGGGTCCTGCGGTGCGGGGCTTTCGGATGGTGTGTGGTTGTTCTTTGAGAACTCAACAGGGTGCTTGATAAGCCAGTGCCAAATTGTTTGATACCCCGGACTGGTCAGGCTTTTGGGTCTGTCTGGTTGGGATTCCTTTGGCAACACTTTTGTTGCCGGGATGGATTGTTCAACAAGTTTTTGTTGGAGAGTTTGATCCTGGCTCAGGACGAACGCTGGCGGCGTGCTTAACACATGCAAGTCGAGCGGAAAGGCCCTTCGGGGTACTCGAGCGGCGAACGGGTGAGTAACACGTGAGCAACCTGCCCTAGGCTTTGGGATAACCCCGGGAAACCGGGGCTAATACCGAATAGGACCTCCTGTCGCATGGTGGGGGGTGGAAAGTTTTTCGGCCTGGGATGGGCTCGCGGCCTATCAGCTTGTTGGTGGGGTGATGGCCTACCAAGGCGACGACGGGTAGCCGGCCTGAGAGGGCGACCGGCCACACTGGGACTGAGACACGGCCCAGACTCCTACGGGAGGCAGCAGTGGGGAATATTGCACAATGGGCGGAAGCCTGATGCAGCGACGCCGCGTGAGGGATGACGGCCTTCGGGTTGTAAACCTCTTTCAGCAGGGACGAAGCGTAAGTGACGGTACCTGCAGAAGAAGCGCCGGCCAACTACGTGCCAGCAGCCGCGGTAAGACGTAGGGCGCGAGCGTTGTCCGGATTTATTGGGCGTAAAGAGCTCGTAGGCGGCTTGTCGCGTCGACTGTGAAAACCCGCGGCTCAACCGCGGGCCTGCAGTCGATACGGGCAGGCTAGAGTTCGGTAGGGGAGACTGGAATTCCTGGTGTAGCGGTGAAATGCGCAGATATCAGGAGGAACACCGGTGGCGAAGGCGGGTCTCTGGGCCGATACTGACGCTGAGGAGCGAAAGCGTGGGGAGCGAACAGGATTAGATACCCTGGTAGTCCACGCTGTAAACGTTGGGCGCTAGGTGTGGGGGGCCTCTCCGGTTCCCTGTGCCGCAGCTAACGCATTAAGCGCCCCGCCTGGGGAGTACGGCCGCAAGGCTAAAACTCAAAGGAATTGACGGGGGCCCGCACAAGCGGCGGAGCATGCGGATTAATTCGATGCAACGCGAAGAACCTTACCTGGGTTTGACATGGCCGCAAAACCTGCAGAGATGTGGGGTCCTTCGGGGGCGGTCACAGGTGGTGCATGGCTGTCGTCAGCTCGTGTCGTGAGATGTTGGGTTAAGTCCCGCAACGAGCGCAACCCTCGTTCGATGTTGCCAGCGCGTTATGGCGGGGACTCATCGAAGACTGCCGGGGTCAACTCGGAGGAAGGTGGGGATGACGTCAAGTCATCATGCCCCTTATGTCCAGGGCTTCACGCATGCTACAATGGCCGGTACAATGGGCTGCGATACCGTGAGGTGGAGCGAATCCCAAAAAGCCGGTCTCAGTTCGGATCGGGGTCTGCAACTCGACCCCGTGAAGTCGGAGTCGCTAGTAATCGCAGATCAGCAACGCTGCGGTGAATACGTTCCCGGGCCTTGTACACACCGCCCGTCACGTCACGAAAGTCGGCAACACCCGAAGCCGGTGGCCCAACCCTTGTGGAGGGAGCCGTCGAAGGTGGGGCTGGCGATTGGGACGAAGTCGTAACAAGGTAGCCGTACCGGAAGGTGCGGCTGGATCACCTCCTTTCTAAGGAGCACCATCCGTCGAAGGACGGTATGGAGCCCGCGGCCCGCGAATGTCGGGTCGGGGTGCTCATTGGCGGAGACACTGGCGAGTCGGTTCCGGCAACGGCCTGATGTTCTAGTACGGCCATCCCTTCGGGGTGGTGGGGAACGAGCGGATGGTGCGGCTGGGTATCGGTGACAGGCACCCTGTTGGGTCCTGAAAGAACAACCATGGGTTGTCTTTCAGTGGCTTGGACGAGCGGACGACGCTTGTCGAGCGCCAGGCACGGCCTGGTTCCATATACCGCCGGCGGTGGCCGGGTCTGGTGTGGGGCGGTTCGGGTTGTGGGTTGGTCGTTTGTTGAGAATTGCACAGTGGACGCGAGCATCTTTGTGGTCAAGTTGTCAAGGGCGAACGGTGGATGCCTTGGCACCAGGAGCCGATGAAGGACGTGGGAGGCCGCGATAGGCCTGGGGGAGCTGTCAACCAAGCTGTGATCCCAGGGTGTCCGAATGGGGGAACCCGGCTGGAGTCATGTCCAGTCACCCACACCTGAACACATAGGGTGTGTGGAGGGAACGCGGGGAAGTGAAACATCTCAGTACCCGTAGGAAGAGAAAACAAATAGTGATTCCGTGAGTAGTGGCGAGCGAAAGCGGATTGAGGCTAAACCGGCTGCGTGTGATACCTGTCAGGGGTTGCGTGGTCGGGGTTGTGGGACCCTGCTGAGTGTGCTGACACGCGCTCAAGGAGTTACAAAGCCAGTTGCTAGTCGAATGGTCTGGAAAGGCCGACCGTAGACGGTGACAGTCCGGTAGGTGAAAGTGGCTGGTCTTCTGTGGGTGTTCCCGAGTAGCGGCGGACTCCTGTAATCTGCCGTGAATCTGCCAGGACCACCTGGTAAGCCTAAATACTTCCTGGTGACCGATAGCGGACGAGTACCGTGAGGGAATGGTGAAAAGTACCCCGGGAGGGGAGTGAAATAGTACCTGAAACCGTTCGCCTACAATCCGTCGGAGCCTTGCGGGGTGACGGCGTGCCTTTTGAAGAATGAGCCTGCGAGTTAGTGGCATGTGGCGAGGTTAACCCGTGTGGGGGAGCCGTAGCGAAAGCGAGTCTGAATAGGGCGTTTGAGTCGCATGCTCTAGACCCGAAGCGGAGTGATCTAGCCATGGGCAGGCTGAAGCGCGGGTAAGACCGCGTGGAGGGCCGAACCCACCAACGTTGAAAAGTTGGGGGATGACCTGTGGTTAGGGGTGAAAGGCCAATCAAACTCCGTGATAGCTGGTTCTCCCCGAAATGCATTTAGGTGCAGCGTCGCGTGTTTCTTGCCGGAGGTAGAGCACTGGATGGTCTAGGGGGCCTACAAGCTTACCGAAATCAGCCAAACTCCGAATGCCGGTAAGTGAGAGCGCGGCAGTGAGACTGCGGGGGATAAGCTTCGTAGTCGAGAGGGAAACAGCCCAGATCACCAGCTAAGGCCCCTAAGCGTGTGCTAAGTGGAAAAGGATGTGGGGTCGCATAGACAACCAGGAGGTTGGCTTAGAAGCAGCCACCCTTTAAAGAGTGCGTAATAGCTCACTGGTCAAGTGGTTCCGCGCCGACAATGTAGCGGGGCTCAAGCACACCGCCGAAGCTGTGGCACTCACACAATGACTTCGCCAGGTCTTGATATCTGGTGCAGGTGTGTGGGTGGGTAGGGGAGCGTCGTGCCGGGGGTGAAGCAACGGGGTGACCTAGTTGTGGACGCGGCACGAGTGAGAATGCAGGCATGAGTAGCGAAAGAAGGGTGAGAAACCCTTCCGCCGGATGACCAAGGGTTCCAGGGCCAGGTTATTCCGCCCTGGGTGAGTCGGGACCTAAGGCGAGGCCGAGAGGCGTAGTCGATGGACAACGGGTTGATATTCCCGTACCCGCGAAAGAGCGACCCTGACGAACCTCGTTGTGCTAACCACCCGAACTGTGGGCGGTCTTCGGACCAAACACGGGGAGCGTGGGAACCTGGCGGGTAGTAGTCAAGCGATGGGGTGACGCAGGAAGGTAGCTGAGCCCGGCCGGTGGTTGTGCCGGGGTAAGCGTGTAGGCCGTGCTGTAGGCAAATCCGCAGCACATGTAGGCTGAGACGTGATGCCGAGCCGATTCAGGTGAAGTCAGTGATCCTATGCTGCCGAGAAAAGCCTCTAGCGAGTTCTTAGCGGCCCGTACCCCAAACCGACACAGGTGGTCAGGTAGAGAATACCGAGGCGATCGGGCGAACTGTGGTTAAGGAACTCGGCAAATTGCCCCCGTAACTTAGGGAGAAGGGGGGCCGGAGACGTGAAGCCCCGCGCGGGTGGAGCGTTGTATGGCCGCAGAGAGCAGGGGGAAGCGACTGTTTACTAAAAACACAGGTCCATGCGAAGAAGTAATTCGATGTATATGGACTGACGCCTGCCCGGTGCTGGAACGTTAAGGGGACCTGTTAGCTCTTCGGGGCGAAGCGGAGAACTTAAGCGCCAGTAAACGGCGGTGGTAACTATAACCATCCTAAGGTAGCGAAATTCCTTGTCGGGTAAGTTCCGACCTGCACGAATGGCGTAACGACTTCCCCACTGTCTCAACCACAGGCCCGGCGAAATTGCACTACGAGTAAAGATGCTCGTTACGCGCGGCAGGACGGAAAGACCCCGGGACCTTTACTATAGCTTGACATTGGTATCCGAATTAGCTTGTGTAGGATAGGTGGGAGCCGGTGAAGTCCATACGCCAGTATGGGTGGAGGCAATCTTGAAATACCACTCTGGTTGGTTTGGGTATCTAACTTCGGACCGTTATCCGGTTCAGGGACAGTGTCTGGTGGGTAGTTTAACTGGGGCGGTTGCCTCCTAAAGGGTAACGGAGGCGCCCAAAGGTTCCCTCAGCCTGGTTGGCAATCAGGTGTTGAGTGCAAGTGCACAAGGGAGCTTGACTGTGAGACTGACGGGTCGAGCAGGGACGAAAGTCGGGACTAGTGATCCGGCACTGGCATGTGGAAGCGGTGTCGCTCAACGGATAAAAGGTACCCCGGGGATAACAGGCTGATCTTCCCCAAGAGTCCATATCGACGGGATGGTTTGGCACCTCGATGTCGGCTCGTCGCATCCTGGGGCTGTAGCAGGTCCCAAGGGTTGGGCTGTTCGCCCATTAAAGCGGTACGCGAGCTGGGTTTAGAACGTCGTGAGACAGTTCGGTCCCTATCCGCCGTGCGCGTAGGATACTTGAGAAGGGCTGTCCCTAGTACGAGAGGACCGGGACGGACGAACCTCTGGTGTGCCAGTTGTCCCGCCAGGGGCACGGCTGGTTAGCTACGTTCGGAAGGGATAACCGCTGAAAGCATCTAAGCGGGAAGCTCGCTTCAAGATGAGGTATCCCACCCACCTTGGTGGGGTAAGGCCCCCAGCTAGACGACTGGGTTGATAGGCCGGAAATGTAAGCCCGGTAACGGGTTCAGTTGACCGGTACTAATAGGCCGAGGACTTGACTACTAAGCTGCTACGCGTCCACTGTGCAACTCCCGACAAACGAACAACACCCCCAACAAGGTTTGGGTTGGTTGGTTGTTTGATATGTCGATAGAGTTACGGCGGTCATGGCGGAGGGGAAACGCCCGGTCACATTCCGAACCCGGAAGCTAAGCCCTCCAGCGCCGATGGTACTGCACTCGGGAGGGTGTGGGAGAGTAGGACACCGCCGGACAATCTTTCCAGTCAGGGTCACCCTTCGGGGTGACCCTGACTGCGTTTGTGCGGACCTTTCCTGCTGCCCGGCGGTCCGAGCTTCGCGAATCCCCGCCCATCGCCTGGCGGGTCTCGTACGGTCGGTGCGGGGCCGCCTCGGGCGCCCCGGCCGTGCTGGCGGAGGCAGGAGTGGTCATGAAGATCGGAATCATCGGGTCGGGCCACATCGGTGGCACGCTCACCCGTCGGCTGTGCGCGCTGGGCCACGACGTGACCGTGACCAACTCGCGCGGCCCGCAGAGCCTGACCGACCTGGCGGCGGAGACCGGCGCCACGGC